>CBDCSB010000001.1:0-14038 GCA_965221305.1 Vicinamibacterales bacterium
ATGACCAGGCCGCCCATCGAGTGGCCGATCAGCGTGACGGTCGGGCTGTCGGCGAACTCGCCGTCGCGGTAGTGCCGCATGAGCAGCGTGCGGTCCACCACCTCTTGCACGAACGCGGCCAGGCGCTCCTCGGTCCGGTCGAGCGGCAGACGCCAGTCGTAGCCGAACGGAAAAACGGGCACCGGACCGTCCTGATCGTCGGACAGACCGTCGCGCAGCTCCTCGATCAGCTCCTCGTAGATCAGCGCAAAGGCCCCCCGGGGCGCGACTCGGGCGGGCTCGATCAGCTCGTAGCGCTGGTCGTCGGGGTGCAGCGTGACGCGCTCGTGGCGCTTGCGGCGCATAGCGGTCCAGACGGCTTCGGGCGGCAGTTCGTACTCGTCGCGCAGCTCCGACCCGGTGATTCCGGGCACGACGACGACGGGCGAAGGGGGTCTGGGCATGGCGGGGTTCGCGAAGGTTGCGGGGGGTTGGGTTCACATCTCGTAGAAGAGGCCGTTGTAGAGGACGGCGTGCCTGATCACGTCGCAGTCCCTCTCGCTCACGCCGTGCTCGCGCATTGTCGCCTGCCAGGACGACCGCACCGTCGCGGCGACCCGATCGAAGATGGCTGCGGCCGCCGCGCGGTCGAGCAGGAACCTTCCCGCGCCGCCGAGCAGGTTGGCGCGATTGGCCCAGCGTCCCTGCGGCCCGCAGGCCATGGCCAGATCTCGCCGCACGACCGACATGGCCGCCACGGGCGCGAGGTCGTAGGCCGGGCTCAGCCGCCACTCGCGTCCGTGCGCCACGACCGCGTGGTTGCGCGGGTGGTCGTCCAGGTTCGAAATCGCCGCGTTGAAGCACATGCGCCCGAAGAGCTCGTGCAGGTCCCGGCGCGGCTTCGCGCTCACGCGCCGCACCTCGTCGGCGAGCTGCAGGTAGGACCAGCGCCGCCGGTCGGTGACGCGGTCGTCGGCGCGGAGCAGGGTGAGGGCGCTGACCATGCGGCTGCGCGCATAGCCCTGGCCGCGCCACTCGCGGTCGAAGCGCCGCACGAGCAGCGCGTGGCGGTCGCCGATGCGCTCGACCCGGCTGGCCGCGACGTCCAGGCCGCACTTGTCGGCAAGCTGCAGGAACGCGTGCTCGACGAGGGGTGCGTTCCAGCGGTCCTCGTCGCGCCCCAGCTTGGCGAGCCAGAGGGCGCGGTCGTCCTCGACCACCGCCTTGGGGCGCGCGCCGCCCATCGACGTGCCTTCGAGCAGCAGCTCGCGCGCCCGTCCCGCGATCGACAGCCGCCTGCCGCGCTGTCCGGCGAGCACCGCGTCGGCGGCGGCCTGCAGGTCGGCCAGGTCGAGGACGGGGCTGAACCCGAGTCGCGGAGAGGGCGGTTCGAGCTCGGCGCCGAACCCGAGCGCTCCGGCGCGGTCGTCGGGGCCCTCGGCCAGGTAGTCGAACTCGTCGAGCTGGGCGACGCCGAAGCGCCTCTCGATCAGCAGGCGCCCCCAATGGTCGGGCATCGCGTCGCGAATCGCGCCGAAGAACCCGTCCATGCGGGTGGTCTGGTACAGGCGCTCCGCGAGCCTCAGCTCGACCGGGTCCAGCTCGACCGCGTCGGGGCGGTCCAGGTAGCTGCGCCCGTACACGAACTCGCCCAGCGGGACGCCGTCGGGCGAGGCCGCAACCCGAAAGCGGCCGGCGACCACGAAGTCGGTGCGGCCGGGCAGTACGATGAAGACGTGGCTCTGACGCTCAGAAGTCATTGTCGAGCTGGCGGCGGCGCGGGGCCTGCGTCGGCCGCCGCGCGCTCTCGAGCGCCTTGCCCGTCTCGTCGAGATCCGGGCTGGCCAGCCCGTCGGTGTGGCTGAGCAGGCCCAGCGACCAGAGCGCGCCGAAGTAGGCGGCCGCCGATGCGCCGGGCCTGCCCTGCTCCAGGGCGGCGATCGTGAGGCGGGAGACGCCCAGCCGGTCGGCGACGTCCTGCATGCGCAGTCCCCGCCGCAGGCGCGCGGTGCGAAGGTTGCGGCCCAGACGCCTGAGCGCCTCCTCGACCGCTGCGGGCGGGTGCCGGTTGATCGCGCTGCGGTTCGGCATGACTATTTCAGTATGCGCAAAATGATCATGCGCATACTGTAGCCGACCTGGGCCAGCGGGTCAACCGGGCGCGCCGACCGCCCAGCGCCCTGGGCGGCCCGCCGCCAGCCCGGCCCAGCGTCCCGGCGGCCCGGGCGCGCCCGTCAGCGCTGCTCCATCCAGATGTCCTCGAGCACGCGCACCGTGCGGCTGTGCTCTTCGCCGTCCACCGTGAGCGTCACGCGGTACACGCCCGGCTGCGCCATCGGCCCCTGGCCGCCGCCGCCGAACTGGAACCCCCCGCCCCCCGGCGGCCCCCCGCGACGATTGCCGCGCAGGTTCCACCTCACGCGGTTGATCCCGCTGTTGCCGACCGCCTCCAGGTCGCGGAACCGCTCGCCCGTGGCCAGATCGGTCACCGCGAGCTGCACGTCGCCCGACGCCTCGCGCAGCCAGTAGTGGATGGCGGTTCCGGGCGGCGCGTTCTCGCCGCGCAGCACCTTGTCGCCCGTGACCGACCGGGACAGGCGCGGGTCCCGCTGCCAGCGCACGGCCTCGCGGGGCTCGAAGAGGAAGGCGTCCTGGGCCATGACCTCGTCGGTGAGCTGCTGCAGGGGCGTCACGTCGTCGGCGATCAGCACGCTGCGCCCGTGCGTGGCCAGCACCAGGTCGCCGTCGCGCGGGTGCACCACGACGTCGTCGATGCGCACGACCGGCAACCCGCTCATGAACGGGCGCCAGGATCCGCCCTCGTCGAGCGAGACGAAGAACCCGAACTCGGTGCCCGCATAGAGCAGCCTGGCGTTCCTCGGGTCCTGGCGCACCGTGTTGACGTTTCCGTACTCCGGCAGGTTCGACGTTATGGCCTCCCAGCTTTCCCCGTAGTCCCGCGTGACGTACACATATGGCCGAAGATCGTCACTCTTGTGCCCGTCCACCGACGCATAGGCCGTCGCGGCATCGAAGTGCGAGGCCTCGACGCGCGACACGTAGTAGCCCTTGGTGCCGCCGGGAATGTTGCGCCCGACCTCGGTCCACGTGGCGCCGCCGTCGCGGCTGACCTGGAGGTTGCCGTCGTCGGTGCCCACCCAGAGCAGGCCCGGAACCAGCGGCGATTCGGCTACCGTGGTGCCCGTGCTGAAGGCGCTCACCCCGTCGTTGCGCGACAGGATGCACTCCTGGCCGCGGTCCATGCGGTTGCAGCGGGGCAGGCCGTTGGCCAGGCCCATGACCTCGACGCGGTCGCGCTCCAGGTTCGTGGTCAGGTCCTCGCTCATCGTCCACGTGCTGCCGCGGTCCATCGAGCGGAAGAGGCGGTTGCCGACGGCGTAGATCACGTCGGGGTTGTGCGGCGAGAGGATGAACGGCGTGTTCCAGTTCCACCGGATGCGCGTGTTGACCTCGGGCGCCGGCGCAATGTTGGTGCGCGAGTTGTTGTTCGTCGGCGCGCGCGGGCGAATGCTGCCCCCCTCGCCCGTGGCCAGGCTCAGGCGCCGCAGGTTGCCGTTCTGCGACTCGGCGTACACCATCGTGTGGTCGGTGGGGTCCACGGCGGTGTAGAAGCCGTCGCCGCCCCCGACGCGGTACCAGTCCTCGCTCAGCACGTCGCCGCCGCGCACGCCGCTGGGACCGCACCAGCTGCCGTTGTCCTGCAGCCCGGTGCACACGTAGTAGGGCCGTCGCATGTCCACCGACGCGTGGTAGGGCTGCCCCATGGCCCACCGCCTGTGCGACTCCCAGTTCTCGCCCTGGTCGTAGCTGACGTCGACGCCTCCGTCGTTGCCGATCAGCAGGTGGTCGCTGTTGTCCGGATTGATCCACATGGCGTGCTGGTCGACGTGCCCGTAGCCGCTCAGCTGCTCGAAGGTGCGCGCGCCGTCCACCGACTTGTGCACGCGCTGGTCGACCACGTACACGGTTTCGGGATCGTTCGGGTCGACGCGGATCTGGCTGAAGTACATGGGCCGCCCGTTCTCGTTGCTGCGAAACTCCCACGTCGCGCCGCCGTCGGTCGATCGCCAGATCCCGTTGTACTGGTCGTCGGGGGGCAGCGGCTCGTCGCGGTCGTCGATGGCTTCGAGCTCGGCACGCTCCTCGTCCGTGAGGGGCTCTTCGCGGTCGGCCGCCACCTCGATCTGCGCGTACACCACGTTCGGATCGGCGGGGGTCGTGGCCAGCGCGATGCGCCCCATGGTGCCGCGCGGCAGCCCGTTGCCGGCGAGCCGGGTCCACGTGTCGCCGCCGTCGTCCGAGCGCCAGATCGCGCTGCCGGGCCCGCCGCCCACGAAGCAGCAGCGCGTGCGTCTCCTTTGGTAGGTGGCCGCGAAGAGGGTGTTGGGGTTGGTGGGATGAAGGACGAGGTCGGTCGCGCCGGTGTCGTCGTCCACGCGCAGCACGTGGGTCCAGGTGCGGCCGCCGTCGATGGTCTTGAAGACGCCGCGTTCGGGGTTGGCCCCGAACAGGTGGCCGTTCGCCGCGGCCCAGGCCACGTTGGCGTCGCCCGGGTGCGCGAGCACGCGCGAAATCGTCTGCGTCTCGCGCAGCCCCACGTGCGCAAAGGTCTCGCCCCCGTCGGTGGACTTGTACATGCCGTCGCCGAACGACGAGCTCTGCCGGTTGTTCGCCTCGCCCGTGCCCACCCAGACCACGTCGGGATTGGCCGGCGAAATCGCAATGTCGCCCACCGAGTGCGTGCCGTAGTGGTCGAAGACGGGCCGGAAGGTCGTGCCGTTGTTCGTGGTCTTCCAGAGCCCGCCCGTCGCGAAGGCGACCAGGTACGTGTGGGGATCGTCGGGGTGGACCGCGAGGTCGTTCACCCGGCCGCCCTGGCCGTACGGCCCGATCTGCCGCCACGAGAACGCCCGCAGGACGGGGTCGTCGCTCTGGTTCACCAGAGGCGCCTCGGCCTCTTGCGCGAACGCGGCGCGGGGCGCGAGGAGTGTGGCGGCCAGCGCGGCGGCGGTGGCGAGTGCGGCGGCGGCCGCGAGTGCGGCGGCGGCTGCGCGTGCAGCGCTTGCGGGCGCGAGTGCGGCGGCGGCGGATCGGATGGCGGACATGGGAGCCTCTCAGTGCGGGTGGTGACGGACTGGCTTGCGCCGGGGGGTAGAGTACGGCGGGCCCCGCCTCCGCGCCATGAGAGGCTGGCCTACTCCATCATCGCCGCCACCGCCCTCATGCGCCCGGCGAGATCGCGCACCGCGTTGATGTACACGCGCTCCCACCCGGGCAGGTCGGCGCGGTCGTCGGTCTCGAGCTCGTAGCGCAGTCCCGGCAGCATCCACGAGGCGTATCCGCTGAACGGGTCCGGCGACACGTAGATCGAGCGGCTCCAGGGCCGCCCCTGCAGGCCGCGGTCGTTGAGCCACGCCTTCTCGAGACCGATGAGCGCGCGGTTGACGGCTTCGGCGGCGGCCGGCTCGACGCTGCCCGAGCCCGTCCAGCGGTCGCGCGCCGCCACCAGGGCCCGCGCCGCCGCCTCGAGGTCCTGCGTGGACTCGACGAGCGCCGAGAAGTCGACCTGCAGACCCCGCGCCTCGGCCACCCGGTACAGGGTCTCGACGTGCGTGCGCGTGTCGGTGGCGTAGCGGACGGGGTCGTACGGCAGCACGTCGGCGTTGGCGAAGCGCAGCGCGAGCACGCCGTCGGCGCGCGCAATCATGGGGCCGAAGACGAACGCGGTGTCCCCGAAGCGCTCGTACCACGCGAAGTTGTCGTAGTTGGAATGGTAGACGCCGCCCGGGTTGCCCGACGACATGGCGCCCGACGGGATGCCCGCGTGGGTGTAGAACGCGACGTGGTCGGATCCGCCGCCCAGGTTGCCCAGCGAGGGCTCGTCGGCGCCCTCCGGCGCGCGATCCATCCACCAGTCGTACAGGATCTCGCCGGTCTCGGGGTACACGACCGCCTTGGTCGCCTCGATGATCTGGCCCTTGAGCGACGGCGACGACGAGCCGCCGAAGCTGGCGCCCGACACCGCCCCGTCGGCGTTGATGTAGGCGATCGCGTTCGCCTCCAGATCGTCGCGGAGCTCTTCGACCCACTCGGTCGACCCGATGATCCCGTACTCCTCGGCGTCCCAGTGCGCGATCATGACCGAGCGCCTGGGGCGGCACTCCTCGCGCTGGGCGAGCTCGCCGAGCGCCTCGGCCAGGGTGAGGAGCATGGCCGTGCCGCCGTTCGGGTCGATCGCGCCGAAGCCCCAGGGGTCGTAGTGCGCGCCCAGGATGAACCACTCGTCCGGGAAGTCGGTCCCGCGCAGGGTGCCGACCACGTTGACGGCCCGCGTGAGCCGCTTGGGCTGGTTGACGCGCACGCGCACGGTCAGGTCGGGGCCGCCCGTGAGGCGGAAGTCCAGCTCGATCGCGGCGTCCCAGCCGGGCGGCGCTTCGGGGCCGGTCATGCGGGTCAGGATCTCGCTGGCCGCCTCGTAGCCGATCGGCAGCACGGGGATCGTGTGCAGGGGCACCTCGGATGGGTCGAGGCGCTCGACCTGCGTGTCGCCGTCGAGGGGCAGGGCGGGGACGAAGGGGGTGAGCGGGTCGCCGGTCCACGGCAGGGTGAGGACCGAGCCGCGCTGAATGGTCTGCCCGTTCATCATCGGGCCCTCGGGGTAGGCGCCGAGCCCCGAGAAGCCGGGGTCGTTGAACATGATCACGCCTGCCGCGCCGCGCTCCTCGGCGAACTTGACCTTGTAGCCGCGGAAGTTCCCGCCGTAGCGCGCGATCACGACCCTGTCGGTCACCGAAATGCCCATCGAGTCGAGCGCCAGGTAGTCCTCGCGACGCCCGTAGTTGGCGTAGACGACCTCGCCGGTCACGTCGCCCGAGCCGGAAAACGCGTTCCAGCCGTTGAGGAGGTCGGGGTGGCCCGAGAAGCGGTCCTCGGGCAGCGCGGGCTCGCGGTTGGACAGCTGCATGGCCACGGGCGTCACGATGTGGACCTCGACGTCGTCGGTGAGCTCGGGCAGGTACACGTCGTAGGGGTAGTTCTCGACGTCCAGTCCCGCGCGCTCCATTGCCTGCGCCAGGTACTCGCCGACGCGCTGCTGGGCCGCCGAACCGGCGGGGTGGGGCTCGGCGGTGACCGTGCGCAGGTGCTCCCGGAAGGAATCGCTGCGCGGCAGCTCCAGGAAGCGGGCCTCGCAGGCCAGCTGGGTGGCCGCGCGGTCGTCGGTGAAGCCGATCAGGGCGGGCTCCTGGAGGGGCGTCGAGGCGAGGACCGCGGCGAGGGGCAGTGCGAGGCCGAGCGCGAGGAGGCGGCGGCGGGTGAGAAGGCGGCGGCGGGTGGGATGGGGGCGGCGGGTGGGCCGGGGGCTGTGCAGGGAGGGCGTCGGGGGCCGGCTGGCGAGACGTGAGCGCATGGTGGGGCCGTTTGGCGGAAGGGATGACTGTGGGGGCGGGCTCGCGCCGGTGTGGCTGCGAGCCACGTGCTGCGGGCGCGGAAATGTAATCTCCGGGGGCTGTTAGCTTTGACGGTGCGCGCCGCGCCCGCGCCGGACCTGCACCCCCCGATGTGACGTTCGCATGAAGCCCAATCGATTGCCTGCCCGCCCCTTTCGCAAGCGACTGCCGCGACCCGGGCCCGGCCCGGCCCCGCTGCTGCTCGCGCTCGGCCTGGCGGCGCTTGCCGCCTGCGTCGACCAGGAAGGCCTTAACGAGGTCGAGCCGTCGCGCCCCACGGCGATCACGGTGACGCCGCCATCCGCCACGCTGACGTCGCTGGGCGAGGGCGCCACCTTCCGCGCACAGATCACCGACCAGCACGGGGTCTCGTACCCGGGCACGGTCGCGTGGGCGAGCAGCGACACGGACGTCTTCGTCGTGGCCGCGGGCGTGGTGGTGGCCGTGGCCAACGGCTCGGGGACGCTGACGGCTTCGTACGAGGGCCTGAGCGGCACCGCCTCGGTGACGGTGCAGCAGGCGCCGGGAGCCGTTGCGGTCGTTTCGGGGGGCGGTCAGGACGGGTTGCCGCTTCAGCCGCTCGCGGAAGATGTGGTGGTGCGCGTGGAAGACGCCCTCGGCGCGCCGATCGAAGGGGTCGCGGTGACGTTTTCGCCGGCGGCGGGCCACGGCGAGGCCGATCCGAACATGGCGGCGACCGATTCCGACGGGCTCGCGGCGACTTCGTGGACGCTGGGCGGCGAAGCGGGCGTCCAGACCCTGGGCGCGTCGGCGGGCGAAGGCGTGTCGGTCGACATCAACGCCCTGGCCGGCGAGGTCGAGCCCGCATCCGACACCGCGCTCTACAGCGTCGTCTTCAACGCGACCTGGAGCGCGACGACGCACCCCACCGACTTCCCGCCCGGCGCACACTTCTCGCCGCTCGTCGGGGCGGTCCACAACGACCGCGTGAGCTTCTGGGCGTCGGGCGCGGCGGCCTCGCCGGGCATCGAACAGGTGGCCGAGACGGGAGGCACCGGGTTGCTTTCGGGCGAAATCCGCGCCGCAATGCCGAACAACGCCATCTCCATCGTGAATGGGCGAGGGATCAGCAGTCCCGGGAGCACCACGATCAGCGAAGTTGTCGTCACACTCGATCATCCACACATCACGCTCGTTACCATGATCGCCCCCAGTCCGGACTGGTTCGTGGGCACGTCGGGCCTGTCGCTGCTGGGCGAATTCGGACAGTGGGTTGACGAGTTGGTGTTTGTGCTCTATCCGTACGATGCGGGCACCGACGATGGCGCGTCGTACCGCTCTCCGAACGCCGACACTTCGCCGAAGGAGCCGGTCAGGAGGCTCAAGGGCGTGAGTCCGTTCTCGGACGAGCCGATCGGCACGTACACGTTCACGCGGGTTGACGTCGGCGGGCGCCGGTGATGGAATCGGGCGCGACGGTGGCGAGCCGGCCGAAGGCTGGGACCGGGTCGGCCACGGGCGATGGGCCCGCGATGGGCGACGGACCGACCGCTGGGACCGGGCCGATGCATCTGCGCAACATTGCGATTATCGCCCACGTGGACCACGGCAAAACCACGCTCGTGGACCAGATGTTCCGGCAGGCCGGGGTGTTTCGGGCGGGGCAGGAGGTGGTGGAGCGGGTGCTGGACTCGAACCCGCTGGAGCGCGAGCGCGGCATCACGATCCTGGCCAAGAACACGGCGGTGCAGTGGGGGCGCACCAAGATCAACATCGTGGACACCCCCGGGCACGCGGACTTCGGCGGCGAGGTGGAGCGGATCCTGCGCATGGTCGACGGCGTGCTGCTGCTTGTCGATGCCGCCGAGGGGCCGATGCCGCAGACGCGGTTCGTGACGCGCAAGGCGCTGGCGCTCGGGCTGACCCCGGTGATCGTGATCAACAAGGTGGACCGGTCGGACGCGCGCCCGGAAGAGGCGCACGACGAGGTGCTCGAGCTGCTGATGGATCTGGAGGCCAGCGACGAGCAGCTCGACGCGCCGTTTCTGTACGGGGTTGGGCGCGAGGGCTGGGTGGCGGCGGAGCCCGGCGTGCGCGGGCACGACCTGACGCCGCTCTTCGAGGCGGTGGTGGAGCACATTCCGCCGCCGCCGGTCGACCCGGACGGACCGTTCCAGATGCTGGTCTCGACGCTGGACCACTCGTCGTACGTGGGGCGGATCGCGATCGGTCGGCTGGAGCGGGGCGCGGTCGGGGTGGGGCGGCGGGTGCTGCGGCTGAACGCCGGCGAGACGGCGCCGGACCCCCAGGACGCCGTGCGCGTCACCGGCCTGTACGCCTTCAACGGGCTGGACCGCGTCGACATCGACGAGGCCCGCGCGGGCGACATCGTGGGGCTGGCGGGCGTCGACGGCGTCGAGATCGGCGACACGCTCACCGACCCCCGCCACCCCGAGCGGCTGAGCGGGATCACGGTCGAGGAGCCGACGATCTCGGTGGACTTCGTCGTCAACGACTCGCCCTTCTCGGGTCGCGCCGGCAAGTACGTGACCACGCGCCAGCTGCGGGACCGGCTGCGGCGCGAGCTGGAGCGCAACGTGGCGCTGCGCGTCGAGCCCACCGCCCGGCCCGACACCTTTGCCGTGAGCGGCAGGGGGGAGCTGCACCTGACGATCCTGATGGAGACGATGCGGCGCGAAGGCTACGAGTTCCAGGTCTCGCGCCCCCGCGTGATCACCCGCGCCGGCGCGAACGGGACGCGGCTGGAGCCGTACGAGGAGGTCGTGGCCGAGGTCCCCTCGAGCCTTGCCGGCACGGTGATCGACAAGCTCGCGCGGCGTCGAGGCGCGCTCGTCTCGATGAAGCCGGTGGGCGACTCGGGCGCGACCCGCCTCGAGTTCAGCGTCCCCGCGCGAGGCCTTTTCGGCTACCGCACCGAGTTCCTCACCGACACGCGCGGCGAGGGCGTCCTCCACCACCGCTTCGACCGGTGGGGCGACTGGGCGGGGGAGATCCGCGGACGCGGGCGCGGCGCGATGGTCGCCGACCGCCCGGGCAAGGCGGTGAGCTTCGCCATCTTCGGCCTCCAGGAGCGCGGCACGATGTTCGTCGAGCCGGGGCAGGAGTGCTACGGCGGCATGATCGTCGGCAGCTGCGCCCGTCCCGGAGACATGGACGTGAACGTGAGCCGCACCAAGAAGCTGACCAACATGCGGGCGGCGGCCGCCGACGAGAATGTCCGCCTGGAGCCGCCGCTGCGCATGACGTTGGAGCAGGCGCTCGACTTCATCGACGACGACGAGCTGATCGAGGTCGCGCCCGACGCGATCCGGCTTCGCAAGCGCGAGCTGGACCCGAGCCGGCGGCGGAAGGCCGCGCGCACACGGCGCTCGTGAAACAATTCACAAGCGGGCGGCATTTCTCCACCCGCGGCTAGTACCCGACGGCGCGGCCCCCCAGCGCAAGCCCGCGGATCGACGCGCCGTGCAGCTCGCCGGTCTCCGGGTCGATCATGATTGCGACCCAGTAGCCGCGCGTCGCGTCATCCTCTTCGATCGGCTGGCCCATCGCTTCGACCTGGGCGATGAATTCGGGCGGATAGTCGCCCACGCCCACGCTCTGCGCGGCGGGCCCGGATCCGTCCTGGGCTAGCGCGCTGAACGAGAACGAGCCCAACGCGGGCTTGTCCACGGCTTCGGCGGGCGTGAGACCGAAGTCCAGCACGCTGAGCAGGCCGCCGATGGTGCGCTGATGGAGCCCCGAGCCGATCGAGCTGAATCCCATGAACGGCTTGCCGTCCCTGAGGACGAGCCCCGGGTTGGTTGGATCGGGCAGCCGCCCGCCCGGCTCGATCTGTGCCATCATGGCCTGCTGGAAGATGCCCGAGTCGGGGATCGAGACGCCGTCCACGAAGATGCCGGTCGTGCCCCAGGACACCGTGTTGATGGAGTGCACGACCGAGGCGATGTTGCCCCACCGGTCGATGGCGACGACCGCGTCGGAGTGCGGCGGAGCGCCCCCGTCCGGGACGACGACGCCCGGAAAGGAGCCGTCCTGGATCGCGCCCCAGAGCCTCGCCGAAGTCTCCTTCTCGACGCGCGTCTCGTGTGTGAGGTCGGCGCCGATGATCGCGGCGACGCCGTCTGCGGCCTCCTTGCCGCCGATCGCGAAGGCGAGGCCCGGCCGTGAGATCTGCGCCAGCCAGAAGAGCGCTTCGGGCGAGTCGCCGTAGTGGCCATGGCCCGAGACGTTGGCCAGCTCGGCCAGATTCATGGCCTCGATCAAGCCGACGCCGCCCTCGGCGGGGCTGCCGTGCGCGTACAGGTCGTAGCCGCGGTAGCTGCCGCGGGCGGGCGCGCTCCAGACCACCTGGTAGCGGGCGAGGTCGTCGAGGGTCATCCGGCCGCCGATGTCGCCGACCAGCTCGACGAGCTTTTCGGCCCAGGGACCCCGGTACATGTAGTCCGCGCCCTGCTCGGCCACCATGCGCAGCGTGCGGGCCAGCGCGGGCTGGGTGAACATGTCGCCAGCTTCGTAGGGCAGGCCATCGGCGCCGGTGAAAACAGCCTTCGTCTCGGGCAGGCGACTCAACACTTGTTCTCTAAAGGCGTACTGCGCAGCGTTGCCCTCCTGATACTCGAAACCGTCCTCGGCGCAGGCGATGGCAGGCGCAAACAGGTCGCGAAAGGGCAGCTTGCCGAAGCGCGCGCTGGCGGCCTCCACGCCCTTCATGAAGCCGGGCACGAGAACGGTGCGACCGCTCGGCTCGGCCTCGAACCCGCCCAATCCGGCGCTCAGGTCGATGCCGGGGATGGCGAGAGGGTCGGTCTCGGCGGCCACGGTGTTGTAGGCCGCGTTCATGTTGTGGACCTGATCCGTTTCGGCGTCGTAGTAGACCATCGTCATCAGGCCGGCGTAGCTGACCCAGGAACCGGCCGCCAGGCAGATCTGCGTCAGCGCTGTGGACATGGCCGCGTCGGCTGCGCTGCCCCCCGCCCGGAGGATCTCGACGCCGCCTTCGATGGCCTGGGCCCCAGTGGTGCCGGTGACCATGCCGCGCGGGGTGTCGGTCGGCGGGGCCGGGCCGCAGGCCGAAAGGGCGAGCGCAAGGGTGGCCGCGAGTGGGATGACGCGGGGTGGAACGTGCATTGAGATGTCCGGGTTGGGGTCGCGCGCGACACCCATGATACGGGCGACGATTGGCCGGGAACAACTCCCGGCGCCGCTCGAAGTGGGAAGCGGGATCGCGAGCCGGCAGTTCGCGCGTGGGCCCGGTCTCGCACGGCATCCGGCGATGGGGTACCTTCCGCAGCATGAGCCAGCCCACCGACCCCCCCCGCCCAGGCGCCGAGCCCGCCACCCAGCCCACCCGCCGACCCACCGTCGCCGCCGCCGAGGAGATCCTGGGCGGCTACTTCCCAGTCCTCGATCACGGCTTCGTGGCGCTGGTCGACTACATGGGGACCGACGATTCGGTGGAGCGGGCGGCTCGGGTGAGCTACGGCTACGGCACGCGCAAGGTCTCGGCCACGCGGGGGCTGATCCGCTATCTGCGCCGCCACCTCCACACCACCCCGTCCGAGATGGTCGAGCTGCAGTTCCACTGCGCCATGCCGATGTTCGTGGCGCGGCAGTGGGTGCGGCACCGGACTGCGTGCCTGGCCGAGGGGACCGAAGTCTACTTCGACCTGCCCGGAGCGGAGGCGCGAGGACGACGCAAGCTGTACAAGCTGCCCATTGAGGAGATCTGGCGACGCTTCCAGCCCACCAGGAACAGGACCCGTCCGGACAAGCAGCGCAATCCTTACTTCCGCCGCGACCGCGTGAAGCAGATGAAGCTCAGGCAGGTTGACGAAGACACGCTTGCCCTTCAGCACACGCGGATTGTGGATGTCTATCGCAACGGTGCAAAGCCGGTCTTCAGGATGGTCCTCGAAGACGGCAAGTCGATCGAAGCCACCGCTGATCACCGGTTCCTGTTCGCCGATGGGTGGGACACGCTCGGTGAAGCAACAGGTGTGCACGAGAAGAATGGCCGCGCCGTGTGGCGGAGCGGGGACCAATGCGACAAAGCCAAACTTGTCAAAATTGCCCACATCGAATATGTCGGGGAACGTGAGACGTATGACCTCGAGGTCGAGGGGCCGCATCACAACTTTGTGGCGAACGGCATCGTCACACACAACTCTGTCAATGAATACAGCGGCAGGTACAGCCTTATGCCGCTTCTCTTCTACAGTCCCGGGCAGGATCAGTTCTCGCTGCAGAGCGCGACGAGCAACCAGGGGCGCGCGCCCGGGTCCGCCAGCGCCGAGTTCCACCACGAGGCGATGCGCCGGTGGGAGCGCGCGCGACAGCGGGCGGCCGACGACTACGGCTGGCTCGTGGGCGAGAACGTGGCGCGCGAACTCGCCCGCATCGACCTGCCGCTTTCGACCTACACGCAGTGGTACTGGAAGATCGACCTGCACAACCTGCTGCACTTCCTCACGCTCCGCGTCGACGACCACGCGCAGTGGGAGATCCAGGAGTACGGCAGGGTGATCGCGGGCATGGTCAAGCGCGTGGCGCCGCTGAGCTACGAGGCGTGGATCGACTACCAGGTCATGGGCGACAAGCTCTCGGCCGGC
>CBDCSB010000002.1:0-51801 GCA_965221305.1 Vicinamibacterales bacterium
GCGCCGGACGGGGAAGCCGCAAGTGGGTCATGCTGGACCGGGGGGCCGACCCGGCAGCGGCGCTTGCGCTCGTTCCGGGGGTCGTGCAGGACCCGGCGGCTTCGCTGGTCGTGGACTATGCGTCGCCTCCGCCCGGCGCGCTGGTGGCCGACCTGTGCGCCGCCCCGGGGGGCAAGGCGCTGGCGCTGAGCGAGACGGCGGGGTCGGTCGTCGCAGCGGACTTGTCGGAGCGACGACTGAGGAGGGTCGCCGAGGGGGCGCGTCGTCTTGGCGCAGGCGCCCCGGGTGACGCCCCGGGGTCGCGCAACCGGATCTGGGCCGTGGCTGCCGACGCCCGTCTTCCTCCCCTGCGAAGCGCCGACGTGACTGTGGTCGACGCGCCATGCAGCGGTACCGGGACGTTCCGGCGTCGCCCCGACGGCCGTTGGCGGGTGAAGGCCGACGACATTCGCGCGCTCGCCGCCGTGCAGCGCTCGATTCTGGACGGCGCGGCAACCTTGGTACCGCGCGGCGGGCTCCTTGTTTACGCTACATGTTCCCTGGAGCGCGAAGAGAACCAGGGGCAGGTGCGGGATTTTCTGAAGCGCCACCCGGATTTCCGCATCGAGGCGGGCCCCGCTCCGGACCGGTTTCTGGGGCGAAACGGATGCCTGGCGGCGCTGCCCCACGAGAGCGGATTCGACGGCGCATTCGCGGCCAGAATGAGAAGGGGTCGAGAATGAGGAGAGGTCGAGCGTAATGGATCTGGGCGGGTCGATCCGTCGGCGAAGGAGGGGCGCTGCCCGGGGCAGGAAGAAGGGCAGGGAGCGGCCGGCCGGGCGCAAGCCGCGGGCGAAGAAGGGCGCGCGCACACCCGGCAAGGGCAAGGGCACGCCCGGCAAGGGCCAGAGCAGGGCCAGGGGCGCCGGGACGGCGGCCGGGGGGCGCCTGCGCCGGATCGCGGCGAACGCTTGGGTCGCCGTGCTCGCGGTGGCCGGGGCCGGGCTCGGCCTGGGATATCTTGTCGCGATTACAATAATGTTCCCCGCGCCGGACACGCCGGTCGAGGTGCAGGCGGTGCCCGACCTGCGCGGCCAGCCCGCGGCGGTTGCGTTCGCCGTGCTGGCGGATTCGGGACTCGCGGTTGGCCGCGTCGACTCGGTGCGGCATCCCACGGTGCCGACCGGGGTGGTCATGGGTCAGAGCCCGCTGCCGGGGCCCACCGCCCTTCTCAACGCGGCGGTGCGCGTCACCGTGTCGTCGGGGCCCGAGGTGCGGCCCGTGCCCGACCTGACGCGGCTCGACGGGGGCCGGGCGGCGGAGCTGCTCGCGGCGGGAGGGTTTCTGGTCGAGGTCGACACCGTCGAGTCGACCGTCGCCGCCGGCCGCGTCATGGGCATGGACCCCGCGCCCGGCACGGAGGTGTCCCTTCCCGGCCGCGTGCGGGTCGCGGTGAGCCGGGGCCCGCCCACCTTCCCCATGCCCGATCTTGCGGGCACCACCCAGGGAGAGGCGTTCGCGCTCCTGCGGGCGCTGGGACTGGAGCTGGGCGAGGTGGACAGGAGGTACAGTCTGTTGAACGTTGGATTGATCTTCGGCCAGTTCCCGGAACCGCGTGAACTCGTGACGCGGGGCACGCAGGTCAACCTGATCGTCGGAAGGGAGGTTGCGCGGCAATGAGCAGGGTTCGCGAGGGCGTTCGCGAGGGCGTCCCCGGGGGCGTTCGCCACGGCGTTCGCGAGGACGCTGGCGAGGGCGCTGGCGACGGCGTTCGCGCGGAGGCTGGCGCGGAGGCTCGCAAGGGCGCGGGCCGGTCCGGCGGCCGCTGGCCCTACCTTGTCGCGATCTTGGTCGCGGGCGCCGTCGTGGCGGCGGCCTGGCTCGCGCGGGACCGCCTGCAGCCGGTGGTCTCGGGGTATCCTGCGCCGGCCTTCGAGGTGGTGGACGAAGACGGATCGCCGGTGACCCTGGAGACCTACGAGGGCAAGGTCCTGCTGCTCAACGTGTGGGCGACCTGGTGCGCGCCGTGCCGCGAGGAGATGCCGTCCATGCAGCGCCTCTACGAGCACTTCGACCCGGACGACTTCGAGATCGCCGCCATCAGCATCGACGTGCCCCTGGGACAGGTCGACGCCGGCGGCAACCCGGGCGGCGATCCGCTGGCCTTTGCGATGGCCCTGGGGCTCACCTTCCCCATCCTGCTCAACCCTTCGGGCGACATTCAGCGGATCTACCGCACCACCGGCGTGCCCGAGTCGTTCCTGATCGGCCGGGACGGCGTGATCTACAAGAAGGTGGCCGGGGCGACGAACTGGGACTCCGAGGCCAACGTGGGGCTTGTCGAGCGCCTGGTGGGCGGGGAAGTCGCGGGCGGTGCGGGCGGTGCGGGCGGGGCGGCGGGCGACGGCGACGCGGCGGGCGAGGGCTAGCGTGTCGATTTCCGGCGTGGTCACGCGCAACTGGCGCCTCAAGCTCGCGGCGCTCTTCCTGGCCGTCTTCCTCTGGGCGACGATGAGCCTGAGCGACGACCGCGCCAGCCAGATCGAGATCCCCGGCGTGCCCGTGCGCGTGGACCAGGCCGCTTCGGACTGGATCCCGAGGGGCCCGCCGTCGCCTGCGACCGTGGGCATCACGGTGTCCGGCCCGATGGGCGACCTCTTCCGCGCCGCGCTGGCCGAGCCCGTCGTCGTCATTCCCGTCGACACGGTGCCGGGCGAGGACCTCGTGCTCGAGCTCGCGCCGGACTGGGTGTGGAACGTGGACCGCGGAAGCGTGGTGATCGAGGACTTCGCGCCGAGTTCGGTGCGGCTGTTCTTCGAGAGGCTGCACAACGAAGACATTCCCGTGTCGCTGCGGCTGACCGGCAGCCTTCCCGACTCCCTGGCCCTGGTCTCGGAGCCGCGCGCCAACCTGCTGTTCGCGCAGGTGCGGGGCCCCGCGTCCGAGATGGAGGCGCTCGAGACGATCTTCCTGGCCCCGTTCGACCTGGGCACCCTCGACGCGTCGGGCCAGTTCGACGTCGCGGTGGACACGGCGGGGCTGGGAGGGCTGGTGGTGAGCCCGATGATGGCGACCGTGACGGTCGAGGTCGCGACAAGGGAGAGCGTGGTCGCGGGGCAGGTGCCCGTTGCGCTTGCGGTAGGCGACGGTGATCTCGTGGTGGAGCCCGATTCCGTGGCCGTGACGCTGTCCGGGGCGGGCGCCCTCCTCGCCGCGGCCACGGTGGCGGACATCGTGGCGACCGCGTCGGGCGACCCGGCCGAGCTGCGGCGCGCCATCGACGAGTTCGGCGAGGCGCGCGTCCCCGTCGAGGTGAGCGGCGCGCCGCGCTACGTGGACGCCGTCGCGGCGCCCGATTCGGTCACCGTGCGGAGAAGCGGGCCGCCGTGACGGGTCCCATCCTCGGGATCGAGACCACGTGCGACGAGACGTCGGCGGCGGTCCTTGGGCGGCGGGGCGAGATCCTGGGCATGGTGATCCACTCGCAGGACGTGCACCGGATCTACGGTGGCGTGGTGCCCGAGCTCGCCGCCCGCGACCACCTGAAGCGGATCGAGCCGGTCGTGGCGGCGGCGCTCTCCGAGGCGGGGGTCGCGCGCGGCCAGCTTCGCGCGATCGCGGTGGCGGCGGGCCCGGGCCTGATCGGCGCGCTCCTGGTCGGGGTGTCGTGGACGCGCGCGGCGGCGTTCGCGCTGGGGATCCCCTGGGTGCCCGTCCACCACATGGAGGGCCACCTGTTCGGCCCCGTTCTCGAAGACCCCGACGCGGTTCCGCCCTTTGTGGCCCTGCTGGTGTCGGGCGGGCACACGCAGCTGCTCTGGGCCCCCGAATGGGGGCGCTACTTTCTGCTCGGCCAGACCCGGGACGACGCCGCCGGCGAGGCCTTCGACAAGGTGGCCAAGCTGATCGGGCTCCCGTACCCGGGAGGCCCGGCCGTGCAGGCCGCGGCCCGCGACGGCGACCCCGCGCGCTACCGCTTCCCGCGCCCGATGATGAAGGCGACCGGAAGCGCCGCCTTCGACTTCTCGTTCTCGGGGCTGAAGACGGCGGTGGCGCAGACGGTCGCCCGCATCGACGCCGAGGGCGGCCTCGACGACGAGCGCGCACACCTGGCCGCCTCGTTTCAGCGCGCGGTGGTCGATGTCCTGACCGCCAAGACCTTGGCCGCCACACGCGCCGTGGGGTGCGACCGGGTGCTGCTCGGGGGCGGCGTGTCGGCGAACGGCCCGCTTCGCAGCCGGTTTCGCGAGCGCCTGGGCCCGGGCGGCCGTCTGTTCGTCGGATCGCCCCGCGTGTCGCTCGACAACGGCGCCATGATTGCGCGCGCCGGGCAGTTCCGGCTCGACCGGGGCGACTTCGGCGGCCTGCGGGATGCCCGGGCCAGCGTTACGATTCCCGGGATGTCGGCGTGGACGCCGGACGGGCCGGACGGGTCGAACGGGTCAGCCGGGCAATCCGCGCCGCGCCACCCGCGCCACCCCCGCCACGAAGACCGCAACTGACAGGACGCCGAAAACATATGTTCCCAGTTCTCTTCCGCCTGCCCGAGTGGTTCCCCTTCCTGGGGGGCGAGCCGATCACCTCGTTCGGCGTGATGATGCTCCTGGCCTTCGTCGTCGGAGGCTACGTCCTGAAGGCCGAGCTGGGCCGAATGGGCCACGACGCCGAGATCGCGTGGGACCTGCTCTTCATGGCGGTGATCGGGGGCGTGATCGGCGCCCGAGTCTACTACGTGCTCCTCAACTACCCGCGCCTGGTCGACGATCCCCTGGGGATGCTGCTCTCCCGCGGCGGGATGGTCTGGTACGGCGGCTTCCTGCTGGCGGCGGCCCTCGTGGTGTGGCGGATCCGCAAGCTGGGACTGCCGCTGGGGCGGACCTCGGACGCGGCCGCCCCGGCGCTCGCGCTCGCCTACGGGGTGGGCAGGATCGGGTGCTTTCTGGTGGGCGACGACTACGGCCGCCCCACCGACTCGTGGGTGGGCATCGCCTTCCCCAACGGCGCGCCGCCCACGCACGCCGACACGATCGCCGAGCGGTTCGGGGTCACGGTCGATCCGGCGATCATCGAGAAGTACGGCGAGATCGTTCCCGTGCACCCCACGCAGCTCTACGAGACGGGGCTGTCGACGCTGATCTTCTTCGTGCTCTGGTCGCTGCGCGCCAAGGGCCACCGGCCCGGGTGGATCTTCATGACGTGGCTGGCGCTCGCGGGCGTCGAGCGCTTCGTCGTCGAGATCTTCAGGGCGAAGGACGACCGCTTCTTCGGCGTGCTGACGCTTGCCCAGATCATCTCGCTGATGCTGGTTGCCGTGGGCGTCGCCTACATGGCCAAGCTGCGACGCTCACAGGGGGGCGCCCGCGTGTGATCATCCTCCACGCGTCGGATCTGCACTTCGGCAAGCCGCACCTTCCAGCCGTCGCCGAGGCGGTGCTGGACCTTGCCGAAGAGCAGGATGCGGACGTTGTGGTGGTTTCGGGAGACATTACGCAGCGGGCCAAGGCGGGCGAGTACCGGGCCGCGCAGCGCTTCCTGGCCAGGCTGTCGCCGCGCCCGCTCGTGGTCACGGCGGGCAATCACGACGTTCCCCTGTACCGGGTGTGGGAGCGGATCTTCGCCCCATACCGCCAGTACCGAACGCACATTGCCGACCGGCTGGACACGGTGCTGGACGTGGGCCGCGCTCCGAGAGCCGAACATCCCCCGGCGCCGGGGCGGGCAGGCGCCCCGTCCGCCGCCGAAAAGGCGCCCGGCGCCCGGTTCGTCGCCCTCAACTCCTCTGCCCCTCGATCGGCGATTGTGAACGGTCGGCTCGCCGCATCGCAGCTGGAGTTTGCCGCGAAGGCCTTTGCGGTTGTGCGCCCGCCGGATCTGCGGGTGCTGGTGGTGCATCACAACCTTGTCGGGCCGCGCGACGGAGAGGTGCCCCTGCTGCCTCGGGCGCGGCGGGTTTTGTGCGCGGTCGGGGAGTGGGGCGTGGACCTGGTGCTTTCGGGGCACATTCACCGGTCCCACTTGGGGGTTGGGCGGTGCGAGGCGGGCGATGGGCCGGAGGGGTCGGAGGAGCCTGGCGGGTTCGACGCGGCGGAGGGGTCGGCGGGGGCGAGCGGCGTGCCCGTTGTTACCGCCGGCACGTCTTCGTCGAGCCGCGGGAGGGGACCGGAGGCGGGGCGGAACTCGGTCAACGTGGTGAGGGTTCATAAGACGAGCCTGGATGTCGCGGTCCACATGTATTCTGCGAAGTCCGGGAGCTTTGAGCCCGCGAAGAGGCGCCGGTACGTCCGGCGCTGTGGATAGGCGCTTTGTACGCTCGGGCGCACCGGATGGGTCGCTTGCGTAACTGGCATATGGCTATTAGATTATGTGCGGCCTTCGCGGCTGTCCTCGTGCCCGCCGGTGGATCCTCGGGGGGCGCGGCGGGGCAGACGACGGGGCAGACGCTGCGGGAAGAGATCGTTGCAGTCGAATTCAGCGGCAACGAGAGCTTCACAGACGCCGAGCTGCGGCGCGCCGTGCTCACCACGGCGTCGAGCTGCCCTCCGGTGCTGACGGTGACGACCTGCGCCATTGGTCTTGACTGGTTTCGTAATCGTCATTATATTAGCACCCGAGTGCTTGACGACGACGTGAACCGGCTTCGTCGCCTGTACCGCGCCAACGGGTTCCGGGGGACGACCGTGGCCGGGGAGGTCAATCGCGTCGGGGACGGCACGGTCGAGGTCGTCTTCCGCATCGCCGAGGGCCAGCTCTTCCGCATCGGCTCGATCGCGCTGACGGGCGACACGATCCCGCCCGGCCTGCAGCTGGAGACGAACCTGCCCGTCGCGCCCGGCGATCCGGCCAGCTACCACCTCAGGCTGGCGCGCGACACCCTGACGGAGCGCCTTCGCAACGCTGGGTACGCATTCGCCGAGGTCTTCTACGGCTTCGACCGGGTCGGCGACACCGCGTCGGTCGTGTACCGCGTGGACCTGGGGCCGCCCACCGCCTTCGGCCCCATCGAGGTGACCGGAAACGCCGTTGTGGGCGACGACGTGATTCTGGCGCGCCTGCCCTTCCGCGAGGGCGACCCCTTCCGCGAGGACCAGATGCGCGAGGCGCAGCGCAGCCTGCACGAGCTCGGCATCGTCTCGCGGGCGCTTGTGCGGCGCGGCGCCGACGCGACGGCGGCCGATTCGGTCATGCCCATAGTGGTTGAGGTGGTGGAGGGCGACGTTCATCGCGTCCGGGCGGCGGGCGGCGCGAACAGCGCGGACTGCCTCAACGTCGAGGGAAGATGGACCAGCCGGAACTTTCGGGGCGGAGGCCGCACATTGCTCGCTCAGACGCGCTTCTCGAACCTGCTTGCCGGCTTCCTTCAGTCGACGCCGCTGTGCGCGCAGGCGGGAACCGGCGACTTCGGGCGGATCAACTGGCTGGCCAGCGTCGACTTTAGCCAGCCCAGCCTGTTCTCGCGGCAGAACGACCTGGCGCTGGGCATCTTCGCCGAACGGCAGAGCCGGAAGAACATCTTCGTGCGCGACGCCTTCGGGATGGACCTGGGGTTCAGCCGCAACCTGGGCCTGGGTTCGTTCCTGAGCGTGCGGTTCCGGCCCCAGCTGAGCCGCCTGGCGGCCGCCGAGGTCACGCTGTGCGCGACGTTTCTGGCGTGCGATCCGGCGGACATCGAGGCCCTGTCCAGCGCCAACTGGCTGTCGCCGCTCGCCGTGTCGTACACCCGCGACCGCAGCGACAACATCTTCAATCCGTCGAGCGGCTCCAGAGCGCTGCTCGACTTCGAGTTCGCCGACGGCTTCACCGGCTCCGACTACGCCTACGTGCGCGCCTTCGCCGACGCCAGCCTCTACCGCGCAGTCGCGGGCGGGACGGTGCTCGCCTTTCGGATCCGCGGCGGGCGGATCGGCTCGGGCGGCTTTCTGGGCATGGCGTCGCCGGGCGACGAGCGCTTCGAAGAGGTGGTGCCGTCGCAGAAGCGGTTCTACGGCGGGGGCGCGAACAGCGTGCGCGGGTTCGCCCAGAGCAGCCTCGGTCCCGGGAGCCTTTCGATCGGCGTCGAGGAGCTGCTGCGCAGGCGGGGCGGGGGGGCGCGGCCCGCGTGCCTGCCGGCGCACATCGTCGACGCGACGTGCGACGCCTCGGCGCTGGGCGACGCCGACCTGTTCCAGCTGCGGCCTGTGGGCGGCCTCTCCACCCTCGAGGCCAGCGCGGAGCTGCGGTTCGCGCTTGCCGACGGCGTGCTGGGCGGGGCCGCCTTCGTCGATGTCGGACAGGTCTGGCCCGGCAACCCCGACCTCGGCGACCTCGAGGCGAGCCCCGGGGTCGGGATCCGCTACAACACGCCGTTCGGCCCGCTGCGCGTGGACTTGGCGTATTCGTTTCGCGCGCGGGAGCCGCTGCAGGTGGTGACCTCGCGGATCCGCCCCTATGTTCCCGGTCAGGACGACGCCGCCGACCGGATCGACATCGCGCCCGTCGGGGCGGCGCCGGAGCGGATCGACTGGATCGTCTCCGAGGATCTGGCCATTCTTGGTCCCCGCGTGCCCTTCGGCGAAGACCCGGGGTTTTCGCTCCGCCGCTTCCAGCTTCACTTCTCGATCGGCCAGGCCTTCTGACCATGATTCGGATCCCGCCAGACAAGCCCGCGGGGGGCGAGTCCCACAGCGGCGCGCCCCCGGGCGGCCGGCCCGCGAGCGGCAGTTCCCCGGCAGGCGGGCCCGCGCGTTCACGGTGGGTTCGCGCCGCCCTGACGTGGGTCGTGGCCGCCTCGTGCGCGGGGCTGGCCGCTGGCGTTGCGGGGGCCGTGTGGATGAGCCACACCGCGGCCGGACGGGACCTGGCGCTCGAGCTTGCCCTGGACCGCGCGCGCCCCTGGATCAACGGGTCGATCACGGTGGGCTCGGTGGGTCCGGGGGGGCTGTTCGGAGGCACGACGCTCCACGATGTCCGGCTGATGGACGCTGCGGGGCACCGCGTTCTGGCCGTGGACTCGATGCGGGCGCGCTACTCGGTGGCCGGGATGCTGGCCGCCACTCCGGCAATGGCAGGGCTCGATCTCTGGGGCGCGGTGGTCGACCTGGCCCCCGCCGCGGGCGGGCGCGTCGATCTGCCGTCGCTGCTGGCCTCGCGGCGCGGCACGTCCGGCCCGAGCGCGGCTGCCACCGATGCGCGCCCGCCCGCGGCCGCCCCCGCCGCCGATTCGGCCCCGCCCGCCGCGGCGGCCACCCGTCGCCCGCCCGCGCCCGCCCCCATCTTCCGCATCCGCAACGTCGCCATCCGGGGCGGCTCGGTCGTGCTGCGCGGGGGCGGGGCCGGGGGCGGCGCGAGGACCGTGCGGGGCGTCGAGGCCGACCTCCCGCTGCTCGAAATCGCGCCCGAGTCCGGCGTGCTCTTCACGGCCAGCGTCGACGGGGCGGGCCTCTCGATCCCGCTCGGCGACGCCTATGCGCTCGACCTCTCCGACATTGCGGGCACCGTCGCCGTCGACGGCGAGGGCGTGCGCGTCGACGCCGAGCAGTTCCGGCTTCCCGGGTCGGAGGGGGCGGGGCGCCTCGACGCCCGCTCGGACGGGGTGCGGCTGCGCAGCGACTTCGACCTCCGCATGACGCGGCTGGCGCTCGCCGACCTGGGCTGGATCGACGAGAGGTTCGACCACGGCACCGCGCGCGGCGGCCTGCGGATCCTCGACGACCCGGGCGGGCGCAGGATCCAGTTCGACCAGGTGGAGGCCGACCTTGGCGAAGCCGGACGGGTCACCTTCGACGGCGAACTGCAGGTCGGCGACACCCTGAGGCTCACGCAGTTCCGGGCCCGCCCGGCGGCCTTCGCGACCCGCGAGCTGGACCGGTACCTTCCCGGCGAACTGCCGGTCGTCGGCACCCTGTTCGGCGACCTCGTGTTCGACCGCGCCCAGGGAGCGCTCGGGGTCGCCGGCCAGGTCACGCTGCTCGACGCGGCGGGCGCCGACACCCTGGTCGAGCTCTCGGGCAGCGGCGCGACCCTGGGCCCCGGACGCGTCGCCGACATCGCGCTCGAGGCCGCCGCCCTCGACTACGCCCTGCTCGAGATCTTCGCGCCGCAGCCCGAGTGGCGCGGGCGCGGCGAGATGGCCATCCGGGCCGACGGCGCCCTCGAGACCGGGCTCTCGATCGAGGTCGTGGCGACGCAGTCCACCCCGGGAGGGCCGTCGAGCACGGTGGCGGTTCGCGGCAGCCTGTACGGCGACACGGCCGTCTCGCTGGTCGACCTCTCCGGGTCGGCAAGCCCCCTTTCCCTCTCCACCCTGGGCGAACTGCTCCCGTCGCTGCCGCTGGAGGGGTCCGTCGAGGGCACGTTCTCGCTCCGGGGCGTGCTCGAAGAGCTCGACTTCGCCGTCGACCTCGAAACCGACGCGGGGCCGGTCGTCGCCGAGGGCACGGTGAACCTGTCCGACCCCGCTGCAGGCTACGATCTGGCCGCGTCCAGCGACGGCCTCGACCTGTCGCGCCTGCTCCCCGGGCTGCCCGTGCCCGACTCCACCACCGTCGCGGGCCGGGTGACGCTCGACGGGCAGGGCCTAGACCTCGAATCGCTGCGGGGCAGCCTCGCGCTCAACACCGGCCCCTCGACCGTCGGCGACCTGCACGTGGACTCCACCGAGCTCAGCGCATGGGTGGACGACGACGGGCTGCTGCACGTCGAGACCGTCCACGCCCAGGCGGCGGGGCTTGCCGTTCGGGGACGGGGCAGCCTGGGCGTGGCGCCGGGCGTTGTGGGAAGCGGCGTCACCCTGTTCCTCTCGTCGCCGTCGATCCGCCCGCTGCGCGATGTGTTCATGGGGCCCAACCTGGTCGCGTGGGACGAGCTGCCGCCGATCGAGCAGGAGCTGATGGTCGCCGTGGACGGCGTCGATCCCGACACCATGCCGAGGGCGCAGGACATTCGCTTCGACGGCCGCGTCGACGGCGAGGTGCGGCTGAGCGGCGGACTCGACGACCTCTCGGCCCGGGCCATCGCCCAGCTGGGCGGCTTCGCGTACGGACCCGCCGCGGCCCGGTCGCTCGGGGTCGACCTCGGCGTCGACGGGGTCGACCTGACCGCCGGCGGCCTCGCGGCCACGGATTCGTCGCTGTCCGGCGTGGTGGTGCAGGGCACCGTCGCGGGCGACTCCCTCGCCTACCGCGACCGCGAGTTTCGCCTGGCCACGCTGGAGGGCGAGGTCGCGCTGGGCGAACGGGGCCGGCTGCGCGCACTGGTCGAGCGGTCCGAGAACGAGTCCTACGAGGTCCAGACGGTGGTGCAGCTGGGCGAGCGGAGCGGGCGGGTGGACCTCGACCGCCTCACGCTCGTCTTCGACGATCGGCGCTGGAACCTGCAGGGGCCGGCCCGCATCGACTGGGACGCCGATGCGATCGAGGTGCGCGACTTCGGCCTGATTCGCCCGGGCGGCGGCGGGCTGAGCCTGGCCGCGGACGGGCGTCTGGCGCGGGGCCGGGGCACGGGGGCCGCGGGCGAGGCGGCGGGCGACGCGGGCGAGGCGGGCGAGGCGGGCGAGGCCGCGGGCGAGTCCGCCTTCCGTCTTCAGGCCGCCGACCTCGACCTCGAGGTGGTGGGGCGCCTGCTCCAGCTGGACGCGCCGCCCGGGGGCGTGCTCGCGGCGGAGCTCGAAGCGTCGGGTCCGGGCGACGACCCCGAGTGGCGCGGCACGGTCCGCGTCGACCGGGCCGAGTACCGCACGATGCGCTTCGACAGCGTCACCATGGCCGGGTCGTACGCGAACGGGACGATCGCGACCGAGATCGAGAGCTGGCAGAACCGGCGCCGCACGCTGCGGGTGGCCGGCGACGCCCCCCTGGACCTGCGCGTCGGGGCGGTCGAAGCGCGCATCCCCGACCGGGAGGTGGCGCTCGCCATCGCCGCCGACTCCTTCCCGGCGCGCATGCTGCTGGGCGTCCCGCGCGGGCTCGAAGAGGTCGACGGCACGGTCACCGCCGAGGTCGCGCTGGGCGGCACCGCGTCCGACCTGGAGCCCGACGGCACGATCCGGCTCCACAACGTGGCCGCGCTGGTGGCGCCCTTCGGCGTGCGGCTCTCCGGCGTCGAGATGGACCTGGGCCTGCGTCCCGACGGCGTCGTCGCCGTTCGGGGCAGGGGCGCCTCGGGCGGGACGATCGACGTCGAGGGCACGATCGACCTGGGCCAGCTCGCCGACAGCGTGCCGCTGGACCTGACCTTCCGTCCCCGCGGCTTCCAGGTCGTGGACCGGGCCGACATGGAGGCCGCGGTCAGCAGCGACGGCGTCACGCTGACGGGCTCCTACGCGTTCCCGCTCATCTCGGGAGCGGTGACCGTCGAGGACGGCACCGTCTTCGTCGAGGAGTTCCAGCGCACCAGCGAAGTCGTGGACCTATACGACCCGGCCCTGTTCATGGCCGCCACCGAGCCCATCGGCCCGGACTGGGCGGAAGACGACGCCGATCCTCCGCTTCCGTTCCTGCAGAACCTGCGCGTCCTCGTCAACATGCGCGTGGAACGGGGCAACTTCCTGCGCTCGCGCCAGATGAACGTCGAGACCACCGGCGACCTGAACCTCACCTTCGACCGCAGCGGCAACCAGCTCGTGCTGGCCGGCGACATCGAGGTCGAGCGGGGCACGTACAGCCTGGGCGGGCGCACCCTGCGCATGACCGACGGGGTGTTCAGCTTCGTGGGCACGCCGGGCTTCAACCCCGGCATCGCGGTCACGGCCGAAAGCAGGCTGAGGACCCGCGAGGGCCAGCCGCTCGTGATCACCGCCAACATCTCCGGCACGCTGCTGTCGCCGTTCCTCAGCCTGTCGAGCGACGCCGAAGCCGCAATGTCCGAGGCCGACCTGATCAACTACCTCTTCCTCCGTCGTCCCTCTTCGGCGCTCGTCGGGGCGGCCGGGGCGCCGGTGGCGGCGGTGGGCGACCTCTTCCTGGGGCAGGTGCTCAACGAGATCGGCTACGGTCTCGGCACCGAGCTCGGCGTGGACCACATCTCGGTGTCCCAGTCCGAACAGGGCCAGGCGAGCGCGGCCTTCGGCGCGTCGTCGCTCCAGCTCGAAGTGGGCAAGTATCTTCTCGACGACCTCTTCCTGACCGGGGTCTTCCAACGGGGCTTCTGCACCGACCCCACGCTGCCCCGGAACAGCGGCGGCCTGCGGCTCGAGGTCGGGATGCCCCGCGACGTCAGGCTCGAGGGGTTCGTCGAGGGCCGCTGCACCCGCGAGCGCTACCGCGGGCTGGGCGACGCTTCGCTGGAGCTCGAAAACATCTGGGGGTTCCTAATGTTCCGCGAATGGGGGTTCAAGTAGGCATGGACGACCCGAGCACGGCCCAGGGCGCCCGCAACGCCGCGGCGCCCCTCGTCGCAAGCCCGCAGACGCTCGTCGTCCGCGGCGCCAGAGAGCACAACCTCAGGAACGTGTCGCTCGAAATCCCCCGCGAGCGCCTCGTCGTGGTCACCGGCCTCTCCGGCTCGGGCAAGTCGTCGCTCGCCTTCGACACCATCTACGCCGAGGGCCAGCGCCGCTACATCGAGTCGCTCTCCGCCTACGCGCGCCAGTTCCTGGGGCTCATGGAGAAGCCCGAGGTCGACGCCATCGAGGGGCTGTCCCCGGCCATCTCGATAGAGCAGAAGTCCGTGTCGCGCAACCCCCGCTCCACCGTGGGCACCGTCACCGAGGTCTACGACTACCTGCGGCTCCTCTACGCGCGCGCCGGAACGCCCCACTGCCCGGACTGCGACCTCCCCATCAAGAGCCAGTCCGCGACGCAGATCGTCGACCACGTGCTGAGGCTCGACCAGGGAACCCGCATCCAGGTGGTGGCCCCTCTCGTCCGGAGCCGCAAGGGCCAGTTCCGCGACCTCTTCGACAAGGCCCGCCGCGACGGCTTCGTCCGCGCTCTCGTCAACGGCAAGGTGCACGACCTTCGCGAGGTGCCCCGCCTCAACCGCTACGAAAACCACGACATCGGGATCATCGTGGACCGGCTGACGGTCCGGGACGAGGATCGCACGCGCCTCTCCGATTCGGTCGAAACCGCGTTGCGAGCTGCGGATGGGATTGTGGAGATCCTCGAGCGGCGCGGCAGCCGCGACGCCTCCCACCTCTTCAGCGAGCATTACGCCTGCGCGAGCTGCGGCACCTCGTTCCCGGAACTTGAGCCGCGCGTCTTCTCGTTCAATTCCCCGCACGGGGCCTGCCAGAGCTGCGGCGGCCTCGGCACCACGAAAGAGGTCAACGGTGCCCTGCTCCTCGCCAGCCCCTCGCTCTCGATCCTCGAGGGCGTCGTCATCCCGTGGGGCGAGCCCGGCGGCCACCTGCGCGGCTCGGTGATCCCGGGGCTGGCCCGCGCCTACGAGTTCGACCCCAAGACCCCGTGGCGCGACCTGCCCCAAGAGGCGCGGGACGGCATCCTCAACGGCTCCGGCACCATGAAGATCCGCTTCCCCTACCGGGCCGGGAAGATGAAGGGCCACTACGAGGACTGCTGGGAGGGGGTCGTCGCCAACGTCGAGCGCCGCTACCGCGAGACCGGCTCGGAGCACGTGCGCAAGCAGCTCGAACAGTACATGTCCAGCCAGCAGTGCGCCGAGTGCGGCGGTTCCCGCCTGGGTCCCCTGGGCCGGTCCGTGCGGATCGGCGGCGTCGGCATCAGCGACATCGTGGACCGGCCCATCGGCGAGGTGCTCGACTTCCTGCGCTCGCTGCCCGTCACAGGCGAAGCCCCGCCCGCCGCCGCCGACCCCCCGCCCGGCGCCTCCCTCCCCGCCCGGATCGCCGCCGACCCCCCGCCCGGCGACCCCCTCCCTGCCGAGATCGCCGCCGACCCCCCGCCCGGCGACCCCCTCCCCGCCGAGATCGCCGGCCCCATCCTCAAGGAGGTGCGCGAGCGCCTCGGCTTCCTGCGCAACGTCGGGCTCGACTACCTCTCGCTCAGCCGCTCCGCCGACACGCTGTCGGGCGGCGAGTCGCAGCGAATCCGCCTGGCCACGCAGATCGGCAGCCGTCTGGTGGGCGTGCTGTACATCCTCGACGAGCCCTCCATCGGCCTCCACCAGCGCGACAACCACCGTCTGCTGCGCACCCTGCAGGATCTGCGCGACCTGGGCAACTCGGTCATCGTGGTCGAGCACGACGAAGACACCATCGTGGCCGCCGACTTCGTCGTCGACCTGGGCCCGGGCGCGGGGCGCGCCGGCGGCGAAGTGGTGGTCGCGGGGCCGGTCGACGAGGTGCGCGCCCACCCCGATTCGATCACGGGCGCCTACCTGCGCGGCGAACGCGAGATCGAGCTTCCCGCAAAGAGGCGCAGGCCCGACCCTGCGCGCTGCCTAACCGTGCGGGGCGCGCGGCAGCACAACCTGAAGCGCATCGACGCGGCGTTCCCGCTGGGCTGCTTCGTGGCCGTCACGGGCGTCAGCGGCTCGGGCAAGTCCACGCTCGTCAACGGCACCCTGTACCGCGCCCTGTCGCGCCAGTTCCACCGCAGCCGCCGGGTGGCGGGCGCGCACGACCGCATCGACGGGCTCTCCCTCGTCGACAAGGTCATCGAGGTCGACCAGTCCCCCATTGGCCGCACCCCGCGCTCCAATCCCGCAACCTACACGGGCCTCTTCACCCCGGTGCGCCAGCTCTTCGCGGGCGTGCCCGAGGCCCAGGTGCGCGGCTACCAGGCGGGCCGCTTCTCGTTCAACGTCAAGGGCGGGCGGTGCGAATCCTGCAAGGGCGACGGGCTCGTCAAGATCGAAATGCATTTCCTGCCCGACGTGTACGTCTCGTGCGACGACTGCCGGGGCCGCCGCTACAACCGCGAGACCCTCGACGTCCACTACAAGGGCCGCAACATCGCCGACGTGCTCGAAATGACCGTCGACGAGGCCCTCGGGTTCTTCGACGCCGTGCCCCAGATCAAGCGGCGCCTGCAGACGCTCTCCGACGTGGGGCTCGGCTACATCCACCTGGGGCAGAGCGCCACCACGCTCTCGGGCGGCGAGGCCCAGCGCATCAAGCTCTCGGCCGAGCTCTCCAAGAAGGCCACGGGCAGCACGGTCTACATCCTCGACGAGCCCACCACGGGCCTCCACTTCGAAGACGTGCGGATCCTGCTCAAGGTGCTGCACCGCCTCGTCGACCGCGGCAACACCGTTGTGGTCATCGAGCACAACCTGCACGTGGTCAAGACCGCCGACTGGGTCATCGACCTGGGCCCCGAGGGCGGCGACGCGGGCGGGCGGATCGTGGTCGAGGGCACGCCAGAGCGCGTCGCCGAAGAGCCCGCGTCGTACACGGGAGAGCACCTGGCGCCCATGCTGGGGCCGGATCCGTGTTAGCTTCCCCTTGTGCCGCCTGCGCAGCTCCCGGCAGCGCGCAGCTCCCGGCGCTCAGCAACTCCCGGTACGCAACTCCCGGAAGGAGAAGGCCATGCTCACCCGCGAAGACCTTGAAAGCTACCTGATCCGCCTGGGCGCGGACTTCGAAGAGGTGGACGACGGGATGTTCCTCGTCGGCACCGACAACGGCGGCGCGCCGATCGTGGTCCATCACTCGGAGCCGGTCCTGGTCGTGCGCATGAAGGTGATGGACCTGCCCCCCGACTCGGACGGCCTCGGCGGGCTCTACGAGACGCTGCTCAAACTCAACGCGACAGACGTGATCCACGGCGCCTACGGGATCGAGGAGGGCGAGCTCATCCTCAGCGACACCCTGCAGCTGGCGAACCTCGACTTCGAGGAGCTCAGGGCGTCGCTCGAGAGCGTCCAGCTCGCCGCGTCCTCGCACCTGTCTCGCATCCGTGATCTGACCCAAACGGTGGAAGGCGGCCAGGCATGAGCATTTTCAGCCGGTTTTCAACGATGATCAAGTCCAACCTCAACGACCTGATCTCGCGCGCGGAAGATCCGGAAAAGATGTTGAACCAGATCATCCTCGACATGCGCGACCAGCTGGCGAAGGCCAAGCGCGAAGTTGCCGGCGCGATCGCCGACGAGCGCAAGCTAAAGCGCCAGGTCGACGAGGCGAGCAAGCAGATGAAGGCGTGGGAGCGCCGCGCCGTGCTGGCCGTGCAGGAGGGCCGCGACGACATGGCCAAGCAGGCCCTGGTCCGGCACGAGGAGCAGGCCGAGCACGTGGCCGCCTTCCAGAAGAGCTGGGAGGCCCAGAAGCAGGAGACCGAGAAGCTCAAGGGCTCGCTGCGCCAGCTCCACGAGAAGATCGAAGAGGCCAAGCGGAAGCGGAACCTGCTGATCGCCAAGCAGAAGCGCGCGCAGGCGCAGAAGCGCATCCACGAAACCATGTCCGGCCTGTCCGACACCTCCGCCTTCGAGGCCTTCAACCGCATGGCCGAGAAGATCGAAGAGGACGAGCGCCGCAATCTGGCCCAGGCCGAGGTGAACGAGGCGCTGGCCGGCGACACGCTCGAGCAGGAGTTCGTGCGTCTCGAGGCGGGCACCGACGCCACCGACCTCGACGACAGGCTGCTCGCGCTCAAGGCCAAGATGGGCCTCCTCGGCGCGGGCGAGGCCGAAGCCCCCAGGCAGCTCGAAGCGGGCGACGGAAACGACGAGGGGGCGCCCGGCGCCGACGAGGCGCAGAGCACCCCCATCCGCGACGCCGAGCTCATCGAAGAGTTCGAACGGCTGGAACGCAAGGAGGGGCAGGCCAACTAATGGGAGTCGTCTACCTCAGGGGCGAGTACCTGCCCGCCGACCAGGCGACCGTCCCCGTCAACGACCGGGGCTTTCTCTTCGCCGACGGCGTCTACGAGGTCACCCCCGCCTACCGGGGCCGCCTCTTCCGCTGGGACCAGCACTTGGCGCGCATGCAGCGCGGGCTACAGGCGCTCGCCATCGACTTCGACGCCGCTCCGCTCCGCCAGGTCAAGGAGGAGCTGCTGGCCCGCAACAGCCTGACCGACGTCCCCGTCGCATACGTCTACGTCCAGGTCTCGCGCGGCGTCGCCCCCCGCAGCCACGCCTTCCCCAACCCGCCGGTGCCCCCCACCGTCTACGCCTTCGCCAACGAGTACCGCCGCCCCTCGACGGACCGCTGGCAGCAGGGCTTCGACGCCGTCACCGTGCCCGACCAGCGCTGGGCCCGCTGCGACATCAAGGCGATCGCGCTCCTCCCCAACGTGCTCTCGCAGCAGGCCGCCGCCGACGCGGGCGTGACCGACGCCATCCTGGTGCGCGACGGCATGGCTCTCGAAGGCTCGCACGCCAACCTCTTCGCCGTGTTCGACGGCGTGCTCACCACCGCGCCCAAGTCCAACTACATCCTGCACGGCGTCACCCGCGACCTGGTCATCGAGCTGGCCGAGCGCCTGGGCATTCCCGTCGAGGAGCGCGCCTTCACTCTCGCCGAGCTCCGCGCCGCCGACGAGGTCTTCCTTAGCGGCACCACGACAGAGGTGCGCCCGTCGGTCGAGGTGGATGGGAGAAAGATCGGCGATGGCCGCGTCGGCCCCGTTTCCCGCGCCCTCTTCCACGCCTTCCTCGACACCGTGGGAGAAAGCGCCGCCTGACCCGCCCGGCCACCTCGGCCGCCCCACGCGCCTCCAGTCGCGCGGCCACCCCCGCCCGGCCACCTCGGCCGCCCGTCAGCGCCGCCGCCGCGCGGCCCCCCCGCCCGGCGTCACCGCCTTAGCCGCACGGCCTCCCCGACCCCTCGGGTCGTGCGCACCTCCAGGCCGTCCACGCGGCCCAGCACGCCGGGCGGCGCTCCCTCCCAATCACGCAGGATCGCCCGTATCCGACCCGTCCCGCGCTCGGTCACCACCGTGACCGCGAGGCCACCGTCGCGCTCCGCCACAACCCGTCCTTCCGGCCCCGTCAGCACGATGCGCTCCAGCGACTCCTCCCACTCGGGCTCGATCGGCACCATGAAGACGAAGTGCCTGTCGCCGTACGCGTCCTCGCCCGGCGTGAAGTCGAGCGCCAGGAGCGTGCGGCCACCCGCGCCGACCCCCCGAATGCGGTAGGGCCCCGCCTCTTCGGGCAGAATGGGCCGGGCGCGCATCGGGTAGGCGGGTTCGAGCACGATCTCGCCGTCCGCCACGCCCCCCCACAGCACCAGCACGTCGGTCGGCGGCGCGGCCGCGGCCCCAGCCAACCGGGCCCTCGCCGCGTCTCCGGCCAGCTCGGCACGGTGGTCGATCACCTTGCCGAAGTGGTAGCCGCTGATCCACGGACTGGTACGGCAATACGACATGATGTCCTTGCTGCGGTCCGGCGACAGCGTCGATCCGAAGCGGAAGTCGTAGCCCCAGTGGCCGATTCCGCCGTCCCGGTGCGGGAACGCCGGGTCGATGCCCTCGGGGCCCCCGCACGGCGCGTGTCTCAGCGACAGGTTGTGCCCCACCTCGTGCGTGAGCGTGTAGGGGCTCGCCTGGCCCATCCCCACCCATCCCGGCAGGCGCCCGCGGCCGCCGAACGACGATCCCGACATGTTCGCGACGCCGTAGTAGTACCCCGTCCCGCCTTCCGAGACGCGCAGCGCGTCGAGCTCTCCGAGCAGCGCGACCTGCCCGCCGTCGTCCTCACGTCGACCGAAGTCACGTACACGTCGTGCGAGCTGGCGTTGAACTCAGAGAACGGGAACGAGTTCCTCAGCAGGCCCAGCTGCGGACTGTCGCCGTCGATGTCGCTCGCCCAGGCCAGCACCGCGCTGTCGGTCGCCTCGGCGGTCATCACGGGCACCACCGTCACGTGCATGGGCGGCACCTCGACCACGTCGAGCAGCAGCGACGCCGATGGCGGGAAGCGCGGGCGGCTGTCGGGGCCAAGGGGCAGGGTGCCGCCCGGGTCCACTTCCACCGCCATCTGCAGCCCGGTCGCCACCACCTCGGCCGGGACCACCGCGTTGTACGACAGCGCCAGATCGCCCTCGTCCACCACGCCCGGGATCTGGTTGTCGTCGCGGGTCATCGCCACGCGGTGCACCTCGTCGCCGAAGCGCGTGAAGACCGCCACCACCTCGGGCTCGAAGTACCCGCGCGGCTCTTCGGCCACCACGAACGCCCTCAGCAGCGCGTCCCGGTTGGCCACCAGGCGCACCTGGCCCTCTCGCGTCTGGATCGACTGCGTCAGGTACACCGTCTCCAGCGACACCGTGACCTCGTCCGGGTTGTCGCACGTCGCGCCCGCGGCCTCGGGGATCGCGTCCAGCCATGCCTGGAAGTTCTCGGACGGCGACGCGCACAGCCCGGTCCCGTCGAAGTCCAGCACCCGCAGCCCCTCGAGGCGGCGCAACCCGAACGGCAGCGCGCCCTCCAAGCGCATGTTCCCGCCCACGCGCAGCTCGGTCAGCCGCTGCAGGCCGGCGATCGCCTCGGGCATCGGCCCGGCCAGATCGTTCCCCGAGACGTCCAGCACGCTCAGCTCGGTCAGGTTGGCAAGCTCGCCCGGCAGCGGCCCGGCCAGTCCGTTGTCCGGCAGCGACAGGCCGACCACGCGTCCGCCCTCCGACGCCACCCCGTGCCACGATCCCACCTCGGCGTCGCTGTTCCACGCGCCGCTGTTCGTCCACGACGCGCCGCCCGTCAGCCCGTGGATCTCGGCCAGCGCGGCCCTTTCCACCTGGGCGGCGTCGCACGCCACCTCGCTGTACACAGGGATCGCCTCCAGCCACTCGCGGAACTCGGCGTCGACCTGCGGGCACAGCCCCGTGTCCTCGAACGTCAGCCGCTGCAGGTGCTCGATCGCGAGCAGCGTGCGCGGCAGCAGTCCCGCCAGCTGCGGGTTCCGGTGCAGGGATACATACTCGAGCGTGCCGACCGACCCGATCTCGCGCGGCACGCGGCCTGCGAACTCGTTGCCGTGCATGTACAGGATCCTCAGCGGCAGGCCGCCCAGGAACGACGGAAGCGCGCCGCTCAGCCGGTTGTCGTACGCGCGCAGGTCCGCGAGCGCCGTCAGGTTGGCGAACGCATCGGGAATGGGCCCCGTGAGCGCGTTCCGGTCGATCCAGAGCAGATCCAGGCTCGTCAGCTGGCCCAGCTCCGCGGGGATTTCGCCCGTCAGCTGGTTGTCGTACAGGTACAGACGCTCGATGGTCTCCAGCTGGCCCAGCTCGACCGGTATCTCTCCGGTCAGGTCGTTCCGCGACACCGACAGCAGCTCGATCGAGTCCAGGTCCCCCAGCTCGGGCGGGATCGTCCCGGTCAGCTGGTTCAGGCTCAGGTTCATGTACAGCAGGTTGTCCAGCCGCCCCAGCTCGGGCGGTATCTCACCCGAAAGCTCGTTCCACCCCAGGGCAAGGTTGGTCAGCGCGCCCAGGTTTCCGAGCTCGGGCGGGATCGCCCCGGACACCCCGGTGTCGAACAGGTCCAGCGAGTCGAGCATTGCGAGCCCGCCCAGCTCGGCGGGGATCGGTCCCTCCAGGCTGTTCCTCCGCAGGCTGAGCCTGGTCAGGTTGCCCAGGTTCCCCAGCTCGGGCGGAACCCTTCCGGTGATCCCGTTTCCCTCCAGGACCAGCCTTCTCAGCTGCGCCAGCTCTCCCAGGCGCGGCGTCAAGGTTCCCGACAGGCCGTTGTCCTCCAGATCCAGCTCGGTCACGGACCCGTTCGCGTCGGTTCTCACGCCATACCATGTGCCGATTGCCGACGGCGAGTTCCAGTTGCGGTCATCATGCCATCCCGGCCCGCCCGCCGCCTGGTAGAAGGCGACCAGCACCTGCCGGTCGGGATTGTCGGCGTCGACCGGCTCGACGGGCGGGGCCGTGGGCGGCTCGGCGTCGTCCGAGCACCCGGCCAGCGCCGCCAGCGCAACCGTCGCGACCGCGAACAACCCGGGGCGGTTCCATGCTGTGGGGCTTCTCATTCCGTGTCACTCCCATAGAGCAGGTACGGCTCGCGAAGAGCCAGAAAGTCCTCCAGCCCGTCCCCCCACGCGTCCGCCACCGCACCATAGGACACCCCAGCGTCCACGGCGTTCCGCAGCGCGTCGGTGCCCGCGAGCCGGTCGAAGTGCCCGACCCGCCAGCTCCAGTCGTCGCCGGACATGGCCCTGGCCTCGACCAGCACCGCCAGCGCCGCCAGCGTCGGGTCGTACGCCGGGCCGTCCGCCTCCAGCCGCACGCCGCCAACCTCGACGCCCCCAAACTTGCCGTCCCCCGGACTCTCGGGCGTGAACCGCACCGGCACAAACCGCGCATCGGGCACCCCCAGCGCCGCCAGCCGCGCCGCCAGCTCCTCTTCGTCCAGCCACGGCGCGCCCAACTGCTGGAACGCGCGATCCGTCCCGCGCCCCACCGAAATCGGCGTGCCCTCGAACAGACACGTCCCCGGATAGTGCAGCGCGCTCTCCACCGACGGCATGTTGGGCGAAGGCGCGATCCACGGAATCCCGGTCTCCGCAAACCGCATCGTCCGCTCCCAGCCGTCCGCAACCACAACGCTCAGGTCCACGCGCACGCCGAATTCGCCGACCGCCAGCCGCGCGAACTCGCCCGCCGTCAGCCCGTGCCGCATGGGGATCGGATAAAGGCCCACGAATGAGGAGTACTCAGGGTCGAGAATGTTGCCCTGCACGCGCTCGCCCCCGATCGGGTTGGGCCGGTCGAGAACCACGAAGGGAATGCCACGCTCCCCCGCGGCCTCCATGGCCAGTGCCATGGTGCTGAGGTAGGTGTAGTAGCGCGTCCCCACGTCCTGAATGTCGAACAGCAGCACCTCGATTCCGTCCAGCATCTCGTCGGTCGGCTTCGTGGCATCTCCGTACAGCGAGTGGACGGGGAGCCCGGTGCGCTCGTCGATCCCGCCCGCAATCCGCACCCCCGCCTCGGCGCTCCCCCGGATCCCGTGCTCGGGCGAATAGAGCGCCACCAGCTCCACCTCGGCGTGCCCGGCAAGCAGGTCGATCGACGGCGTCCCGCTCCGGTCCCGGCCCGTATGGTTGGTGATCAGCCCCACCCGCCGCCCCCGCACCAGCGAGAGCGAGTCGCTCAGCAGCACCTCGACCCCGGGCCGCACGCCGCGCGCCTGCAGGGCGCCGCCCGGCACTCTTGCGGCCTCTCCGCCGCCGCCCGGGGCCCCTGCGGCCTCCCCAGTGCCCCCCAGGGCGCCGCCTCCCCCTCCTGCGTACCCCTCCTCGCCCGAGCACGCCGCCGCGCCCAGCGCGCCCAGCGCGCCCAGCAGCAGCCCGCGCACAATCCCGGCTTCGATTCGACGGCGACGGCGACACATCAAGGCGAATCCTCCGTTTGGGGGACAGGGGGGGGCGCTTCAGGCTCTCGCGCCCGCGCGCCCGTGCAAGTTACCTTGCATCCATGAGCGACGCCCCCCCACCCCCCCCACCGCCCCCCCACCGCCGCCGCGCGGCCCCCCGCACCCCCCGGCGGCGCCCCCCCGCCCCCCCATCCCCCCGCGGCACCCTCCTCGCCCCGGCGGCGCTCCTGCTCGGCCTGGCCGCCTGCATCCACGCCGGCCCGGGCCCGGCGCCCAGCACCGCTGCCGAGCCCGCGAGCGCCGCCGCCCCCTCGGCAGCCGCCGCCCCCGCCTCCGGCGATCCCGCCCGCCCCAACGCGCCGCCCCCTCCGTACCGCCTCGACCTCGCTGGCGAGGAGTGGTACGACGGTCGCGGCTGGGCCGAGCAGACCCTGGCGGCGCTGACCCTCGAAGAGAAGGTCAGCCAGCTCATGATGCCGATTCTCATCGGCGACTACGCCCCCGAGGGCACCTCCGCCGGCCGCCGCGCACGCGCGCTCGTCGAGGACCACCAGGTCGGCGGCATCATCATCTCGGTGGGGTCGCCGACCGAGGTGGCGGCCAAGCTGAACTGGCTCCAGTCCCTCTCGTCGCTACCGCTCCTGATCGGCTCCGACCTCGAGGCGGGGGCCGGCTTCCGCTTCGACGGAGTGGTCCACGCGCCGACCAACATCTGGCTCGGCGGCGCGACGCGCTTCCCCGCGCTCATGGCGGTCGGCGCCTCGGGCGATCCCGGCATGGCCTACGAGATGGGGCGCGTCACCGCGCTCGAGGCGCGGGCGATCGGGGTCCACGTGCCCTTCGCGCCGGTGCTCGACGTCAACAACAACCCCGAGAACCCCGTCATCAACGTGCGCTCGTTCGGCGAGGACCCCGGGCGGGTCGCCGAGCTGGGCGCCGCATTCGTCAGGGGAATGCAGGACCACGGCGCGATCGCCACCGCCAAGCACTTTCCCGGCCACGGCGACACCGACGTCGATTCGCACCTCGACCTGCCGGTCATCCGGGTCAGCCGCGAGCGCATGGACTCGGTCGAGCTGCTGCCGTTCCGCCGCGCGGTCGGGGTGGGGCTCGGGGCGGTCATGACCGCGCACATCACGGTGCCCGAGATCACCGGCGCGCGCGCCCCCGCCACCCTCGCGCCCGAGGTGCTGACCTCGCTGCTGCGCGACGACATGGGATTCGGCGGCCTCGTGTTCACCGACGCCATGGACATGGCCGCCGTGGACCGCATGTTCGAGCGCGGCGAGGCGGCGGTGCGGGCGCTCGAGGCCGGCTCCGACGTGATTCTCATGCCGCCCGACCTCGCCGCCGCCCGGGCCGGGATCGTCGCGGCGGTGCAGTCGGGACGCCTGTCCGAGGATCGCATCGACCGGTCGGTGCGCCGCATCCTGCGCGCCAAGCAGTCGCTGGGCCTCGACCGGCGGCGCACCGTCGATCTCGACGGGGTCCGGACGGTGGTCGGCGTGCAGCCCCACCAGGCCGTCGCCCGCCGCGTGGCCGACCGCTCCGTCACCGTCCTCAAGGACGAGCGCGGGCTGCTCCCGCTGCTGGGCACGCCCACCGCCAACGTCTACTCGGTCACCTATCGCCGCGCCACCGACCTGCGCGCAGGCCGGTCCTTCAACGCCGGGCTGCGGCAGACGTACCGCCGCCTCCGCACGGCAAACGTCGAGCCCGGCACCACCGACGCCGAGTACGACCGCGTCCTGGCGCGGGCGCGCGGCATGGACCTCACCGTGGTGTCGCTGCACGTCGGCGTCCGCACCGCGTCGGGGTCGGTGGCCCTGCCCGAGTCCGCGCTTCGGTTCGTCAGGGCCCTGGCCCGCTCGGGCCGGCCCTCGATCGTGGTCGCCTTCGGCAACCCGTATCTGCTCTCGGAGTTCCCCGAGGTCGAGACGTACATGACCGCGTGGTCGGGCGTGCCCGTCGCCGAGCGGGCCGCGGCCGACGCCATCCTGGGCCGCATTGCCGTGACGGGCCGGGCGCCCACCCGCATCGCGGGCTTCCAGATCGGCGACGGGCTGCAGATTCCGGCCCGCGCCGGCGGGGCGGGGCGTTGACCGCGCGACCCGCCCGCCGGCTCCTGGCCGCCGTCGCCGTCGCGGCCACCGTGGCCACCGTGGCCGCCGCGTGCACGGGTGCGGCCTCGGGCCCCGCCCGGCCCGGCGCGCCAGCCCCCGCCACCCTCCGGCCCGCCGCCTCCCTCGACGCCGACGCCCGGCGCTGGGTCGACGAGACGATGGCCGCCCTCACGCTGCGCGAGGCCGTCGCCCAGCTGGTGTACCCCTGGGTGGCGGGCGGCTACGCGTCCGAGAGCGACCCCGAGTTCGCAGAGCTGCTGGGCTGGGTCGACGACGGGCTGGGCGGCGTGGTCATCTCGATCGGGGTGCCCGACGCCTACGCGGCCAAGCTGAACCGTCTGCAGGCGCGCGCCCGCATTCCGCTGCTGGTCACGTCGGACTTCGAAAACGGCGGCCCGGCCATGCGCATCAACCACAGCTACGCGCTGCCCTCGCTCCTCCCGCAGGGCGGCGGCACCAGCTTCCCTCCCACCATGGCGTTCGGCGCGGCCGGCGACGAGGAGCTCGCCTTCGAGTACGGGCGCATCACGGCGGCAGAGGCGCGCGCCGTCGGCGTGCACTGGCTCTTCGCCCCCGTGCTCGACGTCAACAGCAACCCCGACAACCCCGTCATCAACACGCGCGCCTTCGGCGCCGATCCCGAGGCCGTGGGCCGCTTGGGCGCGGCATTCATCCGGGGCGCCCGGGCCGGCGGCGCGCTCGCCACCGCGAAGCACTTCCCGGGCCACGGCGACACGCGCACCGACTCCCACGTCGCGCTCCCCGTGATCGCCGCCGACCGCGACCGCCTCGACCGGGTCGAGCTTCGCCCCTTCCGCATGGCGGTCGACGCGGGCGTGGACGCGGTCATGACCGCGCACGTGGCCGTGCCCGGCGTCCTCGGCGATGATCGCCCGGCCACCATGTCGCCCTACTTCATGACCCAGGTCCTGCGCGACGAAATGGGGTTCGACGGCATCCTCTTCACCGATGCGCTGCGCATGGGCGCCATCACCGACGGCTACGGGGGGGGCGAGGCGGCGGTGCTCGCGCTCGAGGCCGGGTCCGACGCGCTGCTCGTGCCCGCCGACGTCGACGAATCCATCGACGCGGTCGTCGCGGCGGTCGAGTCGGGGCGCATCGCCCGCGCGCGGCTCGACCTCTCGGTGCGCCGCCTTCTCGAGGCCAAGGCCAGGCTGGGCCTGCACCGGGGCGGCCAGGTCGATCCGGCGGGCGTCGCCACCCGCGTGGGCACGGCGGAAAACCGCGCCACAGCCGACCGGGCCGCCACGGCCTCGATCACGCTGGTGCGCGACGAACGCGGCGTCGTGCCGCTCGACCCCGGCGCCACGATCCTGAGCGTCACCTACGCCCGCACCAGCCACCTCCTCGCGGGCCGCGCCTTCAACTCCACGCTGCGCAGCCTTGCGGGCGGCGTGGCCACGGCGCGCGTCGGTCCCAACACCCCCTGGCCCGTGTACGACTCCCTGCTGCACGCCGCCAGCGAGGCCGACGCGGTGATCATCGGCGCCTACGTTCCGCCCGGCTCGGGCGTCGGCGCGGTGGGCGTGCCCGAGACGTTTCGCACCTTCGTGAACGCCGCGCACCAGATCGACGGCAGCGACGCGGTGGTCGTCTCGTTCGGCAACCCGTATCTGCTCTCCGCCATCCCCGAAGCCGACGCCTACCTCGCCGCGTGGGGCGGCTGGGAGGTCTCGCAGCAGGCCGCGGCGCGCGCGGTCACGGGCGCATCGGCGATCGGCGGGCGGCTCCCCATCCCCATCCCGCCCCTCCACGACATCGGCCACGGCCTCGACCGCGCCGCCAACGCCCAAGTGGCCGCCAGGGACCTCGACGCCCCCGTCGACCTCCTGGGCGAGCTGGGCTTTGTCCCGCCAACGCCGGACGCCGCCCCCGACACCACCGACACCACCACCACCACCACCGACACCGCCCCCACCCCCCCCACCACCACCCCCCCACCCCCCGCCACCACCCCCACCGGCGGCCCCGGCCACTGGCGCCCCCACCCCCCCATCCCCCCCTGCGCCCCCACCCCCACCACCCAGCCCCCCACCACCACCCCACCCACCCCACCCACCCCCTACTGCCGCCAAGGCGCCGCCATCATCTCCCCGCGCGAAGTCGACCCCGCCCGGGTCGCCCTCAGCGCCGACTCCCTCGCCGCGCTGGACGACCTCATCCTGGCCGCCCTCGCCGATTCCGCCGCCTCGGGCGCGGCCCTGGCGGTGGTCCGCCGCGGCCAGATCGTCCGGCTGCGCGGCTACGGGCGGCTCGACCACGACGAGGCCGCGCCCCCCGTCACCCCGGCCTCGATCTTCGACATGGCCTCGCTCACCAAGGTGGTGGGCACCACCACGGCCGCCGTCATCCTCGCGCAGCGCGGCGCCATCTCGTTCGACGACCGCGTCGTCGACCACCTCGACTGGTGGGGCGCGGGCGACCCGGCCAAGTCGCAGGTCACCATCCGCCACCTCCTCGTCCACCAGGGCGGCCTGCCCCCCTTCCGCCAGTTCTTCTTCGACATGCAGGGCCGCCAGGCCTACGAGGACGCCATCGGCGGCCTCGCTCTCGACTACGCCCCGGGCGACAGCACCGTCTACTCCGACATCGGCCTCATGACCGTCGCGTTCATCGTCGAGGCCGTCACGGGCCGCCCCTTCGAGCGCTTCCTCGCCGACGAGGTCTGGCGCCCCCTGGGCATGGCCGACACAGGCTTCAACCCCGACTCCGCCCTGTGGCACCGCATCGCCACCACCGAAATCGACGAGGTCTACCGGGGCTACCACGTCCACGGCGTCCCCCACGACGAGAACGCGCACGCCATCGGCGGCGTCGCCGGCCACGCCGGCCTCTTCAGCTCGGCGCGCGACCTGGCCGTCTTCGTCCAGCTCATGCTCGACCGCGGCGTCGCCGGACCCTGCCGCGCCGACCCGACCTCGGGCCTGCCGTGCCACCGCCCCCGCTTCGGACCCGTCGCGATCTTCGCGCCCGGCTGGGTCGACCGCTTCACCCGCCGCCAGTCCGACGCCTCCAGCCGCGCCATCGGGTGGGACACCCCGTCTCAGCGCTCGTCGGCCGGCGACTACTTCTCGGCGCGCTCCTTCGGCCACACCGGCTACACCGGCACCTCGATCTGGATCGACCCCACGCAGGACCTGGCCGTCGTGCTCCTCACCAACCGCGTCAACCCCACGCGCAACAACGCCAAGCACGTGCCGCTCCGCCGCGCCGTCCACGACCTCGTCGCGCGCGCGATCACCGACACGCCGCCCCAGCCGCGCGAGCCGGCGCAGCCGCCTGAACCCGCGCAGCCGCCCGCACCCACCCCGCCGCCCTCCCCATGACCACCTTCGGCGGCACCGACTTCGCCGTGCTCGCCATCTACATCGCCGCCGTGACGGCGTGGGGCGCGTGGCTTGGCCGAGCCAACCGAGGCGCAACCGACTACTTCCTCGGCAGCCGCAACCTTCCGTGGTGGGCCGTCATGCTGTCGGTGGTCGCGACCGAGACCTCGACCCTCACCTTCCTCTCCATCCCCGGCATCGCCTACCTGGGCACCCTCGCGTTCCTCCAGCTCGCGCTGGGCTACCTGGCGGGCCGCATCGTGGTCGCGCGCGTCCTGCTGCCCGCGTACTACCGCGGCGAACTCACGACCGCCTACGCGCTCCTCGAAACCCGCTTCGGCATGGCCGCCCGCCGCAGCGCCTCGGGCGTCTTCATGGCCACGCGCCTGCTCGCCGACTCCGTGCGCCTGTTCGCCACCGCGATCCCGCTCGCCCTCATCACCGGATGGTCGTACCCGGCGTCCATTCTCGTGATCGGCGCGGCCACGCTCGTCTACACCTACTATGGCGGCATCAAGGCGGTGGTCTGGGTGGATGCGCTGCAGATGGTGCTCTACGTCGGCGGCGGCCTCATCGCGCTAATCCTGCTCCAGGGCGCGGTCGCGGGGGGATGGGGCGAGATCCTGGCGCAGGCCTCGTCGGCCGGCAAGCTGGCTGCGCTCGACTTCTCGGCTTCGCCCGCGGTGGCCTACACCTTCTGGGCCGGTCTCGTGGGCGGCGGGTTCCTCTCCATGGCGTCGCACGGCGCCGACCAGCTCATCGTGCAGCGCCTGCTCACCTGCCGCGACGCCCGCCACAGCCAGCGCGCCCTGATCGGCAGCGGCATCGCCGTCATGGTCCAGTTCGCGCTCTTCCTCTTCGTCGGCCTGGGCCTCTGGGTCTTCTTCGACGGGCGCGCCTTCGACAGCTCCGACGAGATCTTCGCCCGCTTCATCATCGACGAGATGCCCACCGGACTGCGCGGCCTCCTGATCGCCGGGGTCTTCGCCGCGGCCATGTCCTCGCTCTCGTCGTCGATCAACTCGCTCGCGTCGGCCAGCGCCTACGACTTCTGGGGCCCCGCCACCGGACGCACCGACGACCGCTCCGTCATGATCGCCGGCAAGGTCTTCACCCTCGTCTGGGCGGCCCTCCTGATCGTCGGCGCGATCGTCTTCATCCCGCTCTCGCGCGGCACCGCCGCCGTCGAAGTCGCGCTGGCCGCCGCCTCGATGGCCTACGGCGGCCTCCTGGGCGCGTTCGCGCTGGGCGTGCTCACCAAGCGCGTCACCCAGACCGGCGCAATCGTCGGCATGATCGCTGGCGTCGGCACGGTCGTCGCCATCTGGGCCACCGCCCGCGACGCCGTCGCGTGGCCCTGGTTCGTGCTCATCGGCCTGGTGGTGACGCTCGCGGCGGGGGCCCTCTTCCGGCGCAAGGCGTGACCCCGGCCCAGCCGGCCGCCGCCGCCCCCCACTTCGTGGGCGTCGACGGCGGCGGCACCCGCTCCCGCGCCCTCGTCGGCGACGCGCACGGCACCGAGCTCGGCGCGGCCGACGGCGGCCCCGGCCTCATCGACCCCGCCGACCCCGGGCGCGCGGCGGCCGCCGTCGCGGCGGTGGTGCGCGCGGCGGCCGCAGCCGCGAACGTCCCCCTTCCGGTGCGCGGCCTGTGGGCGGGCCTTGCGGGCGCGGGACAGCGCGGGGCCCGCCCGGCGGTCCAAGCGGCGCTGCAGCAGGCCGCCCTCGCCACCCGGGTCGCCGTCGGCACCGACGTCGAGGCGGCCCACGCCGCCGCCTTCGGCCCGGCACGCCCCCAATCCGCCGCCGCCACCCCGCCCGGCGCCCCGTCGTCCACCGCCCCACCCGGCATCCTCTGCGTCGCCGGAACCGGATCGTCCGTGCGCGCCGTCGGCCCGCGCGGCCACGTCGTTCAAGTCGGCGGATGGGGCCATCTGCTGGGCGACGAGGGCAGCGGCTACCGGATCGGCCTCGACGGCCTGCGCGCCGTCATGCGGGCAAGCGACGGCAGGGAGCCGCGCACCTCTCTCGGCGCCGTGCTCGTCCAAGCGGCGGGCGCCGCCGCCCCGCGCGATCTGGTGGGGTGGGCCGCGAGCGCCACCAAGGCCGAGGTCGCCGCGCTCTCTGTGCTCGTGGCCAGCGAGGCGCAGGGCGGCGACCCGGTCGCGGCCCGCATCGTGCACCGGGCGCTGGGCGCGATCCGCGCGCACATCGAGGCCGCGCTGCACCGGACGCCGGGGTGGGACGGCGAGCGTCCCGTCGTGGCCTTCGCGGGGGGGCTGGTGGGCGAGGGGGGGCCGCTGCGCGCAGCGGCCGAGGGCGTCGCCGCCGAGCTGGGGTGCCGCGTCCACCCCGACCCGGTCGTGCCCGAGCGCGGCGCGTTGAGAACCGCGATCCGGGCGGCGGGGGGGCGGTAGGCGCGCCACCGGGGGTGCAATCCCCCCCCACAACACCAAGGGGCGGGCGCGGCAGCCTTCGCCGCGCCCGCCCCGATTCCACCCTTGGGGCGCCGTGCCCCCCGGGCGGAGTGGGTGGCCAGCCCCTAGCCCCTGCGGCTGACCTCGATCTTGCGGGTCAGCGCCTCGTCGGCCTTCGGGAGCCGCACCATGAGCAGGCCGTTGTCGAACTCGGCCGTGATGCCGTCGGCGCGGACCGTCCGCGGCAGGGTGAACGAGCGGCGGAAGAAGCCGAAGCTGCGCTCGACCAGGTGGAACTTGCCGTTGGCGTCGCCCTCGTCGCGGGGCTCGGTCTTCTCGCCCGAGATGGTGAGGACGTTGTTCTCCAGGTTGATCTCGACCGCGTCCTCGGTCATGCCCGGAAGCTCCGCCGTGAGAAGGATCTCGTCGTTCTTCTCCTCGACGCTGACGGCGGGCACCCAGTTGGCGCCGTAGGTCAGGTTGCCGAAGCCGGAGTCGCCGAAGATCCGGTTCATCCGGTTGGCCAGGACATCGAGGTCGTTCCAGGGGGTGGCCCTGCTGGCGTGCCTGATCAGTGACATCGGGTTACTCCTTTCATCGAGTAGGGGTTGAATGATGTCGGCCTTTGGTGGCCGCGCCCCGCTGTAGCACGATCCGTACCAGCGCCAGACTGCCAAAACGGCAGAAGTTGTTGGGGGACAGAAGCTTGACCACTGCCAAACTGGCAGATCTTCCTGCCGGAATGGCAGTTGTCTGCCAAAATGGCAGAAGAAAGGGGCGGCCATTTTGGCAAGGCACGGGCACCGACCGGTGGCCTGGGCCCGACGCCCGGGAAGTGTCTCGCCCCGGCGGCCTGGGTCCGCCGGGCGGTCAACCGCCGCCCCCCTCAGCCCGGCATCCGCAACCGCCTCCCCGTCGCCACCGCATCCTCCGACCTCAGGAACGCGTTGCAGCGCTCCAGCTCCCGCTCGGCCGCATCGAGCGAGCTCCAGTCGACGGCCAGCGTCCAGCGCTGCGCGTAGTCCAGGACTCGGATCAGCGGCTCGGGCCGCCCGTCGCCGGACAGCGCGCGCAGCGCGCCCGCGAGGCGCGCATGTTCTCGAGGTAGCCCCTCGCCTGCGAACTGATCCGCAGTCCGTGGATCCACGGCTTGTCCGAAGCCAGTGGGCCGGGCCCGCGCCTCGGACGCAGCACCACGCCCGGCAGCGCCACCGCGCGCCCGCGCTCGGTGACCAGGCACACGGACCCATCGGCAGCCGGTCCGGATTCGAGGGCCGTGCGGTCCGCGAGCAACGCCCCCGGAAAGTACCCTGCGACGATCCTCCACAGGTTCCGGTCCACGATCTCCTCGGGCTCGCCGTCCAGATTCCGCGTGTACAGGCGCGAGCCCAGCTTGCGCAGCACCCCGGCCTTGACCGCCCGCGAGACGGCCCGGCTGATCCCGGTGTGCGACACGAAGGCCTCCGGCCACGCGGTCTTGCTGCGGCTCATTGCGAATTACCTGCGGTTAGCGCGTCGGTTGGTGGGCGAAACGAGAATTATATAGGAATAAGACGGCCATAATGGCAATAAAGCGCGTTTAACCCGCCTGCGCCCGCCACTTCCGCAAGTTTGCGCCTGCGGGGGTCACCCTCTCCCCCCTCAATTCCGCCTTCTCACAAACGTCACCGCCTGGCTCGAAAACTCGGTCGGGCGCACGTCGGCCCCGCCGACGGGGTCCCCGGGTTCGAAGTCCACCACGAAGCGGTCGGGGCCGTTCATCTGCGCGATCCCGAAGAGCGTGCGCCCCGCGACGGGACCGGTCGACCAGGGGCCGACGTCCACGTGGAGCGGGGCGGCGGAGTAGTCCACCCGGTAGTCGAGCACGAGGGTGTCGGGGCCCTGGGGCAGGTCCAGAATCCAGGTCGTGCGGCCCCCGCCGTCGAAGATGTAGGTCATCGCGGGGTTCGCCCCGATCGACACCCATTCGCCCTCGAGCAGGCGCGGCGGCTCCTGGCAGGCGAACGTCAGCGCCGACGACGCCAGCGCGGCCGACGCCAGCGCGGCCCCGGCCCCGATGCGGCGGCGGCTTGCTCCGCCGACTTCCTTGCCCCGCACCTCAGTACCGGTAGTGCTCCGGCTTGTACGGTCCTTCCAGCGGCACGTTAATGTAGTCCGCCTGCCCGGGCGTCAGCTCGGTGAGCCGCGCGCCCAGGTGGTCCAGATGCAGCCGCGCCACCTTCTCGTCGAGCGACTTGGGCAGCATGTGGACGCCCGGCCCGTAGTCCTCGGCCCGGCGGTGCAGCTCGATCTGCGCGAGGACCTGGTTCGCGAAGCTGGCCGACATCACGAAGCTCGGGTGGCCCGTCGCGCACCCCAGGTTCATCAGCCGTCCCTCGGCGAGCACCAGAATGCTGCGCCCGTTCGGGAAGGTCCACTCGTCGAACTGGGGCTTGATCGTCTTGCGCGCCGCGTCGGACGACTCCAGCCCGGCCATGTCGATCTCGTTGTCGAAGTGGCCGATGTTGCCGACGATCGCCTTGTCCTTCATGCGGCGCATGTGGTCGATCGTCACCACGTCGCGGTTGCCGGTCGCGGTAATGAAGATGTCGGCCGTCTCGACCACGTCCTCCAGGCGCGAGACCTGGAAGCCCTCCATGGCCGCCTGGAGCGCGCAGATCGGGTCGATCTCGGTCACGACCACGCGCGCCCCCTGGCCCCTGAGCGCCTGCGCGCACCCCTTGCCGACCTCGCCGTAGCCCATCACCACCGCCATCTTCGCCGACAGCATGACGTCGGTGGCGCGGTTCAGCCCGTCGATCACCGAGTGGCGGCACCCGTAGATGTTGTCGAACTTGGACTTGGTGACCGAGTCGTTGACATTGATCGCGGGGAAGAGCAGGGCGCCCTTTTCCGCCATCTCGTACAGGCGGTGGACGCCGGTCGTGGTCTCTTCCGAAACGCCCCGGATGTCGGCGGCGATCCGCTGCCAGCGCTGGTCGTCGATCCGCTGGTGCGCGCGCAGCAGGTCGAGGATCACGCCGTACTCCTCGCTGTCCTGCGCCGGGTCGAAGTCGGGCACGCGGCCCAGGCGCTCGAACTCGGCGCCCTTGTGGACGAGCAGCGTCGCGTCGCCCCCGTCGTCGAGGATCATGGTCGGGCCGAAGCCCGCCGGCCACGAGAGCGCCTGCTCGGTGCACCACCAGTACTCCTCCAGCGTCTCGCCCTTCCAGGCGAATACGGCGGGCCCGCGCGGATCGTCGGCAGTCCCGTCCGGCCCCACCACCACGGCCGCCGCCGCGTGGTCCTGCGTCGAGAAGATGTTGCACGACGCCCAGCGCACCGACGCCCCCAGGTCGATCAGCGTCTCGATCAGGACGGCGGTCTGCACCGTCATGTGCAGCGAGCCCATGATCCGGGCCCCCGCGAGCGGCTGCCGGTCGCGGTACTCGCGCCGGATCGCCATCAGCCCCGGCATCTCGTGCTCGGCCAGGCGAATCTCGTCGCGGCCCCATTCGGCCAGCGAAAGGTCGGCCACCCTGAACGGTGGCCGCTCGATGTCTCTTGCGGTCGCGGCCCGGTCCGGGCCGACCGTTGCGGTCTTCATGGAAGTCCTACCCCGAAGGAAGTGCTGTCACTGGTTGGCTGTGCCACGAGTGGCGTCCAAATCTAGCACGGAAGGGCCCCGGAATCGGAGCCGCCGGTCGGATTCGCGTCGGTGCGGGCTGCCGAGCGTTCATGGAGCGCCGCGCGCGGCAGGTTGTCGGCCATGCGCAGCCCAACGCCACGCGCGTCGAAGTCGGCAAAGACCTCGGCAAACAGCCGCCTCCTCCGCTCCAGCGCCTCGGAAGGGCTGGGATATCTGAATCGGCGATTCTCGAATATACTCATATTGATCTTGTAGGTGTTTCCACCACCGCCGACGGGAGCTAGCCCCATGAAAAAGACCAGCATCGTGGTCGTGAAGCGCCGCGAGGCGAGGATGCAGGAGATCCGGGCGCTCATCAATATGTACGGGCTCGACCTGACCGACCAGGCGGTCATGTCCAGGGCGTGGCGGTAGTAGCGACCGCAGTGAGGCCAACCGAATCCCCCAATCGGACCCACGGAGCCACCCCATGAAAAAGACCAGCATCGTCGCCGCGCTCGCCGCTCTGGCGCTGGCCCTGCCGCCCGCGGGCAACGTCGCGGCGCAGGACGAATCGGCGGCGGGCGGGTGGTCGGTCGGCCTATGGGCGGGGGGCGGATACCAGTGGCCGGCGGGCCGGCTCGCCAACAACGCCGCGTCGGACAACCCCGAGCTGCGGCTGCTGGAGACAGTTGCGAACCTCAACCCGTCGCAGGTCATGGCCGGGGGGCTGGTGGTTCACTTTCAGGCGTGGGACATGTCGGTGCGACTGGGCGGCGAGGCCACGAGGGGGGCCGAGGTGGTCGGTCAGGTCGCCATCTGCGATCTGGTGAGCGGGTCCATCTGCGCGCCCGAGACGGCGCCCGCGCGGGTACGCTCCCTGGCCTCGACCGTGCGCCTGCTGGCGGGCAATCCGCTCAGCTCGGTTCGCCCCGTGATCGTGGGCGGCCTGGGCGTCCGCACCTTCGACATGGACATTCCCGAGTGCCCGCCCCGCTCGACCGGCGAAGATGCGCTCATCTGCTGGGCGGTGACGGACATTTACCGCGATCCGCAGCCGCACTACTTCCTGCGCGCGGGGGTCGGGATCGAGGCCAGGACCAGGCTCATGGCGCTGGGCGTCGACCTGCTCGGCAGCACGGGCCGCTACCGCGGCGGGGCCGGCCGCACCGACGGCAACTGGTACCACGACCTGCGAGTGCAGGCATCCGCGAGCGTCCCCCTCTACCGAGCGACGCCCCCATGATCCGCGTGCGGTGGGCCGCGCTGGTCGCGCTGGCGGCGCTGTCGGGCGCGGCCGCTCCCGAGGCGTTGGCCGCGCCCCCCCAATCGCCGTCTGCCGACGCCTACGCCATCGGGCTCGACATGATCGGGGCAGGGAACCTGGAAGGCGCGCTCGCCTTCTGGACCGGCCTGCGCGCCGACCCGTCGTCGGAGGCGGCCGAGGACCCCCGCATCGGCACCGCCTTCATCGGCGCCGTGACCGAGAACGAGCTCGAGCGGTACGAAGAGATCGCCACGGTCATGTTCTACTGGGGCTTCTCGGGTACGGTCGCCGACGCCACCCGCGACGAGATCCTGGCCGAGGGGCGCCGCACGTTCGGGCTGGTCGACACCGCGGCCGTCGAATACTGGGACGAGGTCGGCAGGGACGATCCCGGCGCGCTCGCCCTGGCAATAAAGCAGTTCTGGATCGAGCGCGACCCGACCCCCGCGACGCTGGTCAACGAGCGCCTGGTCGAGCACTGGAAGCGGATTGCGCACGCGCGGCAAGCCTACGTCTACAACCGTTCGTCGGCCTACCGCACCGACGACCGGGGCACCTTCCACATCAAGTACGGGCAGCCCGACCGCATCACCCGCGGGCACCTGCGCGTCAGCGAATCCGAGCGGCGCTTCCGCAACCTGCCGATCGACTACATCGCCCGGTTCGATCAACAGCCGCAGTACGAGATCTGGCGCTACGCGACCATGCACCCGGGCGAGTTCACCTACTTCCTCTTCGGCAACACGCAGGGCACCGGCCCGTTCCGGCAAGTGCAGGGTCTGCACGAAATCCTCCCCCCGTCGGCGCGGGTGTCGGGCGAGGCGCGCTTTGCCGGGATCCGCGCGCAGCACTACCTGGAACTCTTCTACTACGAGGACCTGGCCCGGATGGGCGGGCCGTACGGGCTCCGGTTCGCAGAGCTCGAGCGGCTCTGGAACGCCGCCCGGACCCCATCCGAGGGGACGCTCGAGGCCGTCTCGCGCCGCCACGTCGCCGACGACCAGTGGGCGGCGCGCCAGCCGCTTCCCCGCGCGATCTCCGAGTTCGACACGCGGCCCCGGAGCGCCCTGTCGGCCCAGACGGTGCGGATTCTGGAGGGGGGCGAGCCGAGGCTGCTGGTCATGGCCGTGTCCTCTCCCATCTGGCTGCCCGCCACCGAGACCGACTCCATCCGCGGCGGCCTCACGCTCGCCGCCTACACCGCCAGCCACACGGTGATCCTGCGCAACGCGAGGCTGTCCGAGATGGGCCGGGCCGGAATGCTCCCCGTCGACGGGCCGGGCGCCCTCTCCACGCTTCTCCTGCGCCACGCCGACGGCATCCGCCACGTGTCGGTCGAGGCGCGGCACGACGTGCAGGAAGAGCAAGACTCGATTGCGGACCCCGCCGGCCGCCTGCCCGGCCACCTTCACTTTGTGGTCGGCGAGCCCCTGGCGCCGGTGTCGGCCGAACCCGGCGCCGCCGCCTTCGAGGTCAGCGATCTGGTGGTGGGCATCGCGCCCCGGGCGGAACTGGATCTGGGCGAGCTGCCCGTGCCCCTCCTCCCCGCCACCCGGTTCTGGCGGGACGATCCCCTTCGCGTCTACTTCGAGATCTACCGCGCCGACGCCGTCGATCTCGGCACCGTCGACGTCCGCGTGCACCTGACGCCCATCACCGACGCCATCCCCAGCATTCCGCCGCCCGACGCCGAAGACCTCGACATGACGACGGCCGGCATCACGCTGTCGGTCGACTCCCCGTCGGACCAGGGCGAGCACTTCTTCGACCTCGACCTGCGCAACGAGCGCGCCGGCCTGCTGCGCGTGGTGGTGCGGGTCACCGACCGCGAAACGGGGGCCACCCGAATCCGGGCGGCCCCCATTCAACTGCTCCAGAACTAGCGAGCGTTTCTCCAGGCACCCGCATCTGCGGGCGCCGGTGTGGGCGCTAGCGTATCAGCCCTGTGCGAATCTCCAGCATCAGGTCCGAGTAGATGGGGCGGTACTCCTCGACCACCTGTTCCGGAACCCTGTCGGGGTGCCACCCCTCGATTCCCATGCTGGTGACTTCGTTCTCCAGCTCCCAGGTGATCCGGTACACGCCCGAGCCGCCCATCGTGGACTCCAGCCTGCGACCCTTCAGCAGGATGCGGTTGCGCGCATGGGTCACGCCCTGCGTCTGCTCGTCGGCCATCACCTCCCGCTCGGTCCAGATCGTCTCGTAGTAGATCTCGCGGGAGCTGTCCTGGGTCCGGGCGATCTGGAGCGCGTACTTGCGCACGATCTTGTCCAGCCCGGTCTCCAGGGTCGCGCGCGTGACCCGGCCCATGTCCTCGCGCCACAGGTTGGCGTTCTGAGAGGACACGCCGCCGGTGGCGCAGCCCGCGGCCAGCGCGCACAGAAGCGGCGCGCCGACCGCGAGAGCACGTCGCAGATTCCAGCCGGTCCTGCCGGGGGCGTTCATCTGCGCACGTCCACGTCGTCGATGCGTTCGGTGTGCATCTGTCGCCAGAGCTCGAACGACCGCGCCTTCGCCCGCAGCGCGTCGGGGCTGAAGTCGTTGGCGAAGTCGGGAGCGGTGCTCTCGCCTCCGGGACCGCCGAAGGTGTAGAGCTCCTGCAGCAGGATGTCGAGCTCGCTGCCGGGGATCGGCAGCTGCAGGAACGTGTGCTGAACCAGATCGCCCCATCCGCGGTCGTCGAAGTACTCGGTCCCGAACCCGTAGTGGAAGAGCTCGATCCGCTTCTCGTACTTGAGCGCCTCCCACAGGTCGCCGCACGCGCCGCTCTCGGTCTGCGGCACGCATCGGTCGCCGCCGGGCGCCACGCCGTTCGGGTCCTCAAAGGGAGGCAGCTCGCCGTTCGTGGTGCGGTACTTGTTCACAACCGCCATCGCGGCTTCCCGGTTGCCCATGCGGTAGTTGGCCTCGGCCGCCAGGAAGTCCAGCTCCTTGTTGGTCATGTCCGGGTACTCGCCCACCCAGTTGTTGTCGAACAGGGGGCGCCAGCGCCAGTCGATGTAGTTGGAGTAGTGGTAGATGCCCCGGTCGGCGGGGAAGGGGCTGTTCCCCATGTAGCGGATGTACTTGCCGCTCACGTCGGGGGCCCCGCCGGTGATCCGCCGGTCGTCGGTGTCGATGTCGAACGGAACCTTGTCGTTCGGGCTGGCGGCGATCCACTTCTCCCACTCGCCCGACGCGTCCGCGGGCCCGACGGTGCGGTAGTCGATGCGCGCCCACCCGGTGTAGTGCGCCAGGTGGTGCTTGGACCGGTGCCAGGCCCAGTTGCCGCCCTCTTCGTAGTAGCCCGCGAAGTCCTTGGACAGACCGCCGGACACGTCCGACAGGATCGAGCTCCAGTCCACGGCGTCCCGCTCGGCGGGTGTACGGCCCATCTGGCTCCGGTAGCGCGCCCGGTAGGCGCGGGCCAGCTCGGCCATGTACGCGGCCGACCAGTCTCCGTTGAACCCCACCCAGTTCGACGGGATCGTGAAGCCGCCGCCGGCCAGCTGAATCACTTCGGCGTACTTGGCCTCTGCGGCCGCCCAGACCTGGTCGTACGGCTGCAACTCCAGGGCCGCGACATCCTCGACAGTCTCGTCGACGATGAAGGCCCTGTCGAAGATCACCGCCAGATTGGACAGCGACAGCGCCTGGATGAACTTGCCGAAGGCGACGGCCCTGTCCGTGTTGTCCGCGCCGTCGCCCTCCTGGATCCGCACGCCGCCCTCGATCGCGAGCAGTCCGTCGCGGACCGCGGCCAGCGACCGGTACGAGAACGCCCACGGCGATTCGGCCATGTTGTTGTTGCCGTACGCCGGGTCGTTGTTGTAGGCCTTGCGCGGCTCCCAGCCCGAGTCGCGCATGCCCCAGTTGCCCCACGACGACGAGTGCGCGTCCGCCGCCGTGCTCAGCGCGGCGGCGGGGAACGAATGGTGCGACGTCTGCCACCACGGCTGGTAGGCCCCGGATATCAGCGATTCGACATCGGTGGGGCTGGAGATCGCGCGTTCGCGGTCGGGGTCGTTGAGGTTGGTGACTTCGAGGTCGACGCAGGCTCCGGCAAGAGCCGCGACGGCGACCAGGGCGCCGTAACCAGCAATTCTCTTGTTCACTTGTATATCTCCTCTCTGCGGTTGACCCGAGCGATCAGAAGATCAACTGCAGGCTGGCGGTGAGCGTGCGGAAGTTCGGATACTGGTAGTCGTCCACGCGACCGATCGCGTCCGATCCCCCCGACGAGTTCCCGGACTCGCCCACCTCCGGGTCGTACCCGCTGTAGTCGGTCCAGGTCAGCAGGTTGCGGCCGATCAGGTTCAGCTCGGCCCCTGTCACGCGTCCCTGGAAGACCCTGTCGAGCAGATCCGGGGCGAGCGAGTAGCGGACCGACAGCTCGCGGAGCTTGACGAAGGTGCCCTCTTCCACGAACCAGCCGTTCATTGCGTTGGTGTTGTACAGCCGCTGGTAGTACGCCACCGGCTTCTTCAGGCCGTCGGCCTTGCCGAACTGGTCCTGGTCGCCGGAGCGGTTCTCCCGGTACGCCCACTGGCGCGTCTGGTTGTAGATGTCCGCGCCGAACTCGCCGTCGAAGAGCGCGTAGACCGAAAGTCCGCGCCACCGGAACGAGTTCACCACGCTCACGTTGAAGTCGGGCGTGGAGTTCCCGAGGTACAGGAAGTCCTTGCACCCGGCGTCGCCCTGGCGACGGGTGTCGCACTCGCCGAACATCCGGACCGGCATGCCCCACTGGAACACGTCGTCGCCGGTCTGGCCCTCGCTGTCCGTGCCCCAGAGGTCGCTCGCGATTCCGCTGGTGTAGTCAGCGCCGCCCGTCCACACGAGCAGGCCGTCGTCGTTCATCTGGAATTGGTTGCACGGCGCGCCTGCGGGCAGGTCGTCGCACGAGGTGGCCCACTTCGCGCCGTAGAACGCTCCGAACACTTCGCCATCGCGGAAGTAAAAGTAGTTGCTGCGGTACGCGGGCCGTTCCAGCTGCGTGATCTCCATGCGGGTCCGGTCCAGGTTCAAGCGCAGGTCCCACCCCAGGTCGGCGGTGCTGATGATCGGCACCTCCAGGTACGACTCCCACGTATTCGACTCGAGCGTGCCTGCGTTCTGCCACTGCGAGGTGAACCCCCCCGCCTTGGGCAGCGGGACCGACAGCAGCTGGTCCACCGATATCGTGTTGGCGTAGGTGACCCCCATACTGACCGTGTTGAACAAAACCATGTCCAGCCCGAACTCGTTTTCGGTCGACCGCTGGGGCTTCAGGTCCTTGTTACCAAGCGTCACCGGGCGGATGGCGCCGGAACCCACGCTGTACGTCTCGTATTGCGCCGAAAAACCGGGCCGCCTGCCTGCGGTGCCCAGCGACCAGCGCAGCTTGAACTCGTTAACGTCCGCCAGCGGCCACCACGATTCCTGGGCAAGCCGATATGCCAAGGCGGTACGATAGTACGTGTGCCAGCGCTCGTTCTCGCCGAAGAGGCTGGAGCCGTCGCGGCGCGCCAGGGCGTCGACGATGTACTTGCCCTTGTAGTCCAGCGCCGTGATAAGGAAATACCCCTCGGAGCGAATGTCGCGCGTAAACGACTCGGCCTCGTAGGAATCGGGGTTCAGGTTGTTGAGGCGCGGCACGTCGCTGGCTACGAAGTCGCTGCCCTCGGCATCGAACCATTCGTAGTGCGAACTCTCCTGCAGGTAGCGAACACGGGTCCGGGTGGCCAAGTCGCCAAATGCCCTGCTGGCCGACACGGTTAGTTCGCTGTTGATGTTCTGCCGGTGATCCTGGCGCTTCCACAACGAACCGGTGACAACGCTGCCCTCGGCCGTCTCGCGACCCGGCGGTGAGAGGTTCGACTGAAGGAAGGCATTGCGATCGACGCCGAAGACCCCTTCGATGTCCATCCAGGAGAGGGGGTTCCAGCGCGCGTTGACGCTGGCCTTCAGGTCTTCGCTCCAGTCTCGGTTGTCGATCAGCTCAAAGTGGTATAGAGGATTGTCCTGGTTCGACAGCGGGTCCGGGTTTACGACCAGGCAGCCGTTGGCTGGGCAGTGCCGCATTCCGATGGTGTTGGGGTCCCGCCTGAGCAGGTCCACATAGGGTCCCATGAACGTGAGGTCGTAGAACGGCGCGCTTCCCAGGTCCTCCTGCTCCGACTCGGTGTACGAGGTGCTCAAAGCGACCGTAAGGTTGCTGCGCACGCTGTGATCCAGGTTGATGCGAAATCCCTTGCGGTCGAAGCCGTCATTCCAGTTGGAAAGCACGCCACGATTCAGCTGCCATTCGAAAGATGACCGGTAGTTGGTGTCCCCGTTGCGCCCTTCCACGACCGCGTAGTTCGACATGAAGGTGCCGGCGGTGTAGACCCGGTCGACCTGGTTGTAGGTAGGCAGCGAGCTCGGCCACGGGTTGTCCTGGAAGGACTTGAAAACTCCGTCGCCGTTCAGCGCAGGGTTCTCGATATCGGGGTCCGAGATGTCCTGAATCACGTTCCCCTTCACGTCGACCAGGTTCCCGCTGCCGTCGACCTTCCACGGATGGTAGTTGGACAGCTGGATGTCGCCGGCGAGCCGGTCCTGGCCGGTCTCGTTGCGCATCACCATCTGGCTGTAGTCGCGCCCTCCGAAGCCGGTGCCCCGCTTGGTGCGGATCTGGATCACGCCGTTGGCGGCCCGCGAGCCGTAGAGCGACGCGCCCGCCGCGCCCTTCACCACCTCCATGGACTCGATGTCGAGCGCCACGATGTCGTCGAACGAATTCGTGGTGATCACGCCGTCGACGATGATCAGCGGATCCTGCGACCCGTTGATCGAGGTCGCGCCGCGCAGCAGGATGTCGCCCGTGGTACCGGGCTGTCCGCTGCCGCCCACCACCTTAATGCCAGGCACCTTGCCGATCAGGTAGTTCTCGGCCGAAACCGCCGGGACGGGCGTGTTGGCCACGTCGAGCCTCTCGACCGTGAACGGGAGCTTGACCCTGGGCGTCGCGCGCGCCACGCCAGTCACGACCAGCTCCTGCAGCTCGAGCGCGCCGCGCGTCAGCTCGGCGTTGAGCACCGCGGCCTCGCCGGCAACCACGTCCACGCTGAAGGTCTGCGGCTCGTAGCCGATGATCTCGAAGGTCACCTGGTGCGTACCGGGCGACACGCCGAGGATCAGGTAGCGCCCTGCCTCGTTGGACAGCACGCCCCCTTCGGCGTCGTCCAGCCTGGCCAGCGCGGACTCGAGCATCTGCCCGGTGGCCACGTCGGACACCGTGCCGGTGATCGACCCGGCCTGCTGGCTCGTCGCCCGGTCCGGGGCGAGCCCCCCTGCCGCTGTCAGCGCGGCAAGCGCGAGGGCCCAGCCTCGCCGCCTGCCCGCCTCTGGAAGCCCCTGCCTCCAGCTGGTGGGTACGAACGGAACTTTCGCCATGTTCACCTCCCTTTCAGGGTATGGCGGAAATGAGCAGCCGTCGCGGCTGCATTGCGTGCGGCCATCGCGGCCGCGTTCTGTGCGGCCATTGCGGCCGCCCTCCGGGCAGCCACAGCGGCTGCCCCTGCCGATCATATGAACGCCCGCGCGCGCCCGGCGCAAGAACCCGCGCCGGGCACGCGCGCGCTCTCCACGTCTCTCACCCACCCGGCACCCACCCCACGATCCTCAGCGGCGCGCCGCTCCCGCCCTCTATCTTCATCGGCAGCGCGACGATCCCCGCCCCGGTCGCCGGCAGGCGGTCCAGGTTGGCGAGGTTCTCGAAGCCCACGATGTTGTCGCCGTACAGGATCACGTGCGACCGGAAGTCGGTGGACTGGCCGCGGTCGATGCTGGGCGTGTCGATGCCGATCGCGCCGATGCTGCGATTCTCGACCAGCCACTGGGCGGCACCCGGGCCGATGCCGGGAAAGTGCAGCTCGGGCACGGCCTCGGGACCGGTCAGGTCGGTGCCCAGGTAGGCGGTGCGGTCGTGCCAGCGCGACGACCATCCGGTGCGGACGAGCAGCGCCGTGCCGTCGGCGATCGGGCCGTGCTCGGCCTCCCACGCCACCAGGTCGTCGACCGAGAGCAGGTAGTCGGGGTCGGCGTCGGCGCCTGCCGTGACGTCGACCACCGAAGCGGTCGTGATCAGGCGCGACAGCGGGATCTCGTGCGCGGCCTGGCGTCCCTCGGCGAAGTGGATCGGCGCGTCCAGATGGGTGCCGCCGTGCTCCGCCGAGGCGAACGAATACGACGCGTAGAAGTAGCCCCCGTCGGTGTGGCCGTACGCCAGCTCGTTGAGCTGGAAGCCGAGGGTGTCGGTGGGCCAGTAGATCGTGGACGGCCCGAACGCATGGCCAAGCTCGACCCACTCGCCGGCGGTGCCGTCGAACAGGCCACTGTGGTTGGCGGCAGCCGAGTCGCCGGGCGCACCCTCCTGCAGGCACCCCGCGGCCGCCAGCGCCCCGGCGATTGCCAGGGCGCCGCCCGTCGCGCGCATCATCGCTCTCCCCCCCTACTCAGGCAACCGCAGCGCCACCAGCGCCCCGGCCGAGCCCCGCATGCCGATCGCCATCACCACGTACTGAACGCCGTCGTGCATATAGGTCATCGGGGCGGTCAGGGTGGAGCCGGGCAGGTCGATGCGGCCCAGCTCCTCGCCGGTCGCCTTGTCGACGGCGCGGAACACGGGGGCGGCGCCGCGACCCTCGCCGTACATGAGCAGCGTGCTGGTCACCAGCTTGGTGGCGTGGCCGCGCGAGCCCGTGTTGCCCACGTCCACGCCCTGCAGCGCGGGGTGGTCGCGCACCGATTCGGGCGTGTCGCCGTTCGGGATCTGCCAGATGTGGTCGCCGGTGTTCAGGTCGATCGCGGTGATCGTGCTGTACGGGGGCTTGGTGATCGGCAGCCCCTGCGGCCCGCGCACGCCGCCCGGCCCCACGCTCACCCATTCCACGTTCGAGTCGGGATCCACGTCCACGCCCGGCACCAGGCGGGGCGCGCTGCACCCCCGGGTCGACGCCACGTACAGCACGCCGGTCGCGGGATCGATCGCCGACCCGCCCGGAATGTTCGCGCCACCGTTCGCGCCCGGGCAATGGATCGACGGGCCGCCGGGACCATCCTCGCGCGCCGGCGGATTGAACAGCGGCCCCATGCGGAAGTTGCTCACGATTTCGAGCGCCTCGGCGCGCAGCTCCGGCGTGAAGTCGATCAGGTCGTCCTCGCTGATCCCCTGCATCTCGTACGGCGCCGGACGGGTCACATGCGGCTGCGTGGGCGACAGCTGCTCGCCCGGCACGTCCGACTGCGGCACCGGGCGCTCCTCGATCGGCCACACCGGCTCGCCGGTCTCGCGGTCCAGCACGTACGCCCAGCCCTGCTTGGTCGTCTGCACGATCGCCTTGACCTCGCGCCCGTCCACATTGATGTCCACCAGGTTGGGCGCGGTCGGGTTGTCGTAGTTCCACACGTCGTGGTGCACCGTCTGGAAGTGCCAGCGGCGCTCGCCCGTCTCCACGTCCAGGGCCAGGACGCTGGTGGCGAACAGGTTGTCGCCCGGGTGGAAGCCGCCGTAGTAGTCCACCGTCGGCGGGTCGGTCGCCACGTACACCAGCCCCAGCTCGGCGTCGGCAGACAGCGGCGCCCACGCCGACACGTTGCCGGTCCGCTTCCACGCGTCGTTCTCCCAGGTGTCGTTGCCGAACTCGCCCTCCTGCGGGATCACGTTGAACGTCCACAGGTGCTCGCCCGTGCCCGCGTCGTACGCCAGAATGTTGCCCGGCACGTTCTCCTGCATGGTCTGGTAGTAGCCCTGCTCGTGCGAATTGCCCACCACGACCACGCCGTTCACCACGATCGGCGGCGACGAGTTCGTGATGTAGCCCACCTCGGGCGGCAGCCCGTCCTCGGGGTGGTGCTCCCACGGCCCCAGGTCGCCCAGCATGTCCACCATGCCGCCCTTCCCGAACGACTCGATCGGCGCCCCCGTCGTCGGATCCAGCGCGTGCAGAAAGAACCCCGGCGTCACCAGATAGATCGTGGGCCGCCCGTCCGCCTCGGCGAACGCCACGCCCTTGCCGTAGTTCTTCCGCATCGAGTCCTCCCACCGCTTCGTGTAGGGCTCGCGGAACGTCCAGATCGTCTCGCCGGTCGCCGGATCGATCGCCACTGCGGTCCGCCGCGACCCCGCAACCGAATACAGCGTCCCGTCCACGTAGATCGGCGTCGCGCGCAGCAGAGGCTCGGGCTCCGGGCTGAAGTTGTCGCTCCGCCAGATCCACGCCACTTCCAGGTCGTTGAAGTTGGACGCGTCGATCTGCCCCAGCGGCGCATACCGCGTGCTGGCCGCGTCGGAGCCCCAGTAGCGCCATTCGGACTGCTGGGCAGAGAGTGCGGTCGGCCCCGCCAGCGCAACGGCGGTCGTCCCCGCCAGAGCAATGGCCGCTGCGACCTTGAGCGCAAATGCGAGGGCCCGGTGTGTCGGCTTCACATGTTCCTCCAGATGTTCCCGGGTTTGCCGGGTGTGGGTGTTACCTGAGGGTCTGCCATTCGAGCGCGGCAGCCGTCTCGAAGCGCCGAATGACAATATTCCGTGCACGGCGCGCGTGCCAGAGCACCGGCGCCCCGCCGCGGCTGCCACCCCCGCGCCTGGCTGCGCTTCTGCGCCCGGCGACCCCCGTCTACGGCGGCGGCAGCTCTCCGTTCAGCTCCATGTACACGCGGCCCAGCGCCCGGCTGCCCTGGCTCGACCGCAGCGACCACGTCTCGAGCTCGCCAAAGTCCGCCTCGGCGATCGCGGCCTCCAGATCGAGCCCGTTCGCGTGCAGCCGCCCGGCCTCGTCGATCACCTGCACCACCGCGCGGCGGTACGTCTCCAGCTCCTCGGCCAGGACGCCCGGCGCATCCACGAACCCGTGCCCCGGCACGTAGACGTCCACATCCATCGCCTGCGCGGCCTCGATCATCGCCACCCACTCGCTCGGGTACGCCGACCGCATGGCCGGGAACACCCGGTTCAGGAACGCCTCGCTCATGAACAGGATCCTCTCGGCGGGCAGGTGCACCACCAGGTCGCCCCCCGTGTGCGCGCGCCCCAGAAACGCGATGCGGATCTCGCGGCCCCCCAGCACAAGCGTCTCGCTGCGCTCGACCAGGTGGGCGGGCACCACCACGCGCGGCGCGTCGTCGGGCCGGAGCGGGTTGTCGGCCATCGCCTGCAGCACGGCCTGCGAGGTGGGGTGCGCCCAGAAGCGCGCGTCGGGCGGGAACTCGGCGTTGCCCGCCGTGTGGTCGCCGTGGTCGGAACAGACCACCACGTCGGTAATCGGCTGGTCGGTGATCTCCGCGATCGTCTCGACCATGCGCCGCGTCTCTTCGGGGCTGCCCTGTCCGTCGGCGACAAGCACCCCCTCGTCCGTCACCACGAACATGCTCACCGTCGTAAAGCGCTCGTCGCCCGCGGAGCGCAGCTGCTCGTAGCTGTAGACCCCGGGCGCAAGCTCCTGCACGCGCGGAAAGTCATCGTCGGCGTAGCCGCGGGCATAGGGATCGGCCGTGCGGAGCACGTCGGGGGCGGGTGCGGCCGCGTCGTCGCCCGGGGCGCAGGCGACCGCCGCCCCCAGCGCGCAGGTCGCGATGGCGCGCAGCGCGCCGGTCCGTTCGGGTCTCATCGGCGGTCCTCCTTCTTGCGCGCTCATGCGCGCTCGGTTGCGCGGGTTCCCTTCGATCTCGCGGCAAAGGTCGCCTTCCGCGCGCCGCCGCGCTACAATGCTTGCATGCGGGGGTGCGCCCGGCGTCGGCTTGCGCGATTCGGCGCCCGCAGCGAGTCCCCCCGCTTCCGCACCCACGGCGGCCAGGCGCGCCGCCAGACCCAAAGGGGAGAACGCAGATGATGCGCAGACTGTTGGTAGCGGCCGCCCTGGTGGCCGCGGTGGCGATCGGCGCGCCCACGGGCGCTGCCGCACAGGAGGCCGGCGACGGCCTCATCGAGGTGGGCGCTATGGCGCCCGACTTCGCGCTTGCCGGCGCGACCCGTCACGGTGTGCTCCAGGACCAGGTCCGGCTGAGCGACTACCGGGGCGAGACGGTGGTCTTGGCGTTCTTCTTCCGAGTCAGGACGCGTGGCTGAACGGTTCAAATGAGAGCGTACCGTGATCAGTACGCAGAACTGTTCAACGAAGGCCGCAACGTGGTGCTCATGGCGATCTCGAACGATTCCGCCGAAGAGGGCGCCTCGTGGCTCAAGGACGAGGACTTCCCCTACCTGTTCGGCAGCGACCCAACGGGCGGCGCCTTCTCGGCGTTCGGCGGATCGCTCAGGGACAACGGCATGGTGGGCAGCCGCGCCGTGATCGTGGTCGGCCCGGACGGCCGGGTGGCGCAGGTGATCCCCCAGTTCAACCAGGTGGATCCCGCCGCCTACGAGGAACTGGGCGCCGTGATCGACGAGGTGACGCCCGAGCCCGAAGAGGGGTAGGGCGGCGGCTTCTACCGGGCCGCAGCCCCCAGCAGCTCCTCGACCGCTTCGACGAGCGGCTGCTGCGGCCCAACGCCGGTCGAGACGATGCGGCGATCCGCATCGACGAGCACGACAATCGAGGTCGTGAGGGCCTGATAGGCTCTCACGGCCTCGCCGTTTGCATCGTACACGAACGCGTAGTCCGGCGCGTGCCGGTCCACGTGGCGCCGCACGCGCCGGGGCGACTGGTTCACCGCCACCGCGACCGCCACCACCGTGATCCGGTCGGCGAAGCGCTCCCGGATCTCGTCGATCTGGGGCTGGAGCAGCTCGCACTGCTCGCACCACGAGGCCCAGAACTTGATCAGCGCCGGGCCGTCGCCCACAACGTCGAGGAGCGACACCGCGTTGCCGTCCAGGTCCTCGACCTGGGCGTCCGGCGCCGAAGTGCCCGCCGGCAGCCCCAGCGACTCGTCCTGCGCCTGCGCCCGTGCGGGCAGGCCGGCCAGCACCGCCCCTGCCACCAGCAGCGCCACCGCGGCGGCCCCCCGCCGACTTCCGCCAACGCTCGCCACCGCGGCGGCCCCCCGCCGACTTCCGCCAACGCTCGCCACCGCGGCGGCCCCCCGCCGACTTCCGCCAACGCTCGCCACCGATCTCGCAATCATCACGACCCACCTCACAGGTTGTAGCCCACCTGAATGAAATAGTACTGCGCGACGCCGAGCATGATCACCGCCGCCACGCGCTTTACGGTCACCATCCACTGTCCCGACTTCGGCAGCCGCGACAGCGTGCCCGAGAAGAGCCCCACCGCAACGAGCAGCGCGGTCATCCCGAGCGAGAACACGAACAGGTACACGAACCCCATCAGCCCGGCGCGCGTGGCGGCCACCCACGCCAGCACGGCGGCGAACGCAGGCGCCCCGCACGGCGCGGCCACCACCCCAGACGTGGCCCCCAGCAGAAAGACGGCCCCGTACGAGCCGCCGCCCCGGCTGCCCGCCCACGCCATCAGGCGCTGCGGCACCCGGATCGGGATCACGTCGAACATGGCCAGGGCGAAGAGCAGGAGCAGGTTCCCGATCGCGAACAGCGCCCAGGGGCTCGCCCCCACCGTGCCGAAGAGCGTCCCGGTCAGCCCGGCCAGCATGCCCAGGAAGGCGTACAGCATGGCCAGCCCCACGACGTACGTCAGCGTCAGCCCCAGCGTGCGGCTCCAGGGCTGCCCCTCGCGCGCGGTCCCCGAAATCACCGACGCGGTGATCGGGATCATGGGGTAGACGCAGGGGGGTCAGGCTGATGGCGACGCCCGCGCCGAACAGGACCACCAGCGCCAGCAGCGGGCTGGACGCCAGGGCCTCGGACAGGCCGCCGGTGTCGCTCAGTTGGAGCAGCGTGGCCATGGTGCCTCAGTGCCTAGGGGTGGCTCGCGCCCCGCACACGCGAAAGGGGCTCTCGCGCCCGCCCGGGCGCGAGAGCCCCAATCTGACGGCCGTCGCGGCCGGTGTCTACAGGCTGCCGCCCCGGCGCCTCGCCGTGCGACCGCTGCTGCTGCTCCCGCTGCTCGTCGACGTGCTCGACACCGACGGCTTGGAGCTGCCGCTGGAGCCGCCGCGCGGCCTCGCGGTGCGCGATCCGCCGCTGCTGCTGCCGCTGCCGCCGCTGGACACCGCCGTGCCCGAGCTGCGACCGCCGCCAGTCCACGCGCCCCCGGTCCGGGACGGGCCGCCGGCCGTGCTGCGGGGACCTCTGTACCCCCGCCCGGCGACCACCCTGCCTCCGGCCGGGCGCTCGGCGCGCGTCACGTCGACCACCACGGGACGGTAGTAGCCGCCGCCCAGCCCGTAGTAGCTGCCTCCATAGTAGCCGTAGTAGCCCCCGCGGTACCCGAAGGGGCTGTAGAACCCGCCATACCGGTTGTAGTAGCCGTAGCCGAACGGGTCGTAGTCGCGCTGCAGCCAGACGGTGCGGGGGTACACCTCGGTGCTCCCTTCGGCGTACACGTCCTGGCGGTTCAGCGCGAACCGCTCGGGGAACGAGACCGCGACGACCACGTCGATCACTCCGGTGGGCACGCCCGCGTCGGCCATGCGAACCAGCTCGTCGGCGTCCAGGCGCGCAAACGGCTGCCCGGTCTCGGCCAGCCAGGCCTCGACGGCCTCGGGGTGCGCGTTCCTGGAAGCGTCGATCACGTCGTCGATCATGATCCCGCCCGCGGCGTACCTCGACGCGCCCTGCATGGCCAGAGGCGTCTCGAACTGGCCGCTCTCGATCCCCAGGGCCTCGAGCACGCCGCTGCCCGTGCGCTGATACCACTGGGACCACGCGGTGGTGCGTCCGTCCACCTCCATGGCGCGCACGTCCAGCCACTCCGACGGGCTCGGCATCGAGATGATCCCGGTGCTGCGGCGCAGCGCGCCGTCCTCGCACGTTGCCTCGGACGTGGTGTAGATCCGGCGCCGGTCGTCGGAGAAGCGCGCGGTCTCGGTGCCCTGGCACCCGTCCTGCTCGACCGTGCGAGGCTGCCCGTCGGCGGGGAACGGCTCCCTGTGGGTGATCTGGCCGCCCGCGATCGTGAGCATCTCGACATCGCTGCCCGACGCCACGAAGCAGAGCACACCGCCCTGCGCCCCGGCGGTCTCGGGACGGTCGACCTCGACCAGGTGCGCGGGCCGCGCCCAGCACCCCAGATAGGGCTGCCATCCGAGCCGCGCTTCGGTCTCCTGCGCGGCCGCCGCCCCGGGAACGACCGCCAGCGCAAAGACGCCGAGGCCGTACTGAATGCGTTGTCTGAAGCTGTTCCTGTTCATGCTCGTCCCTTTCGAAGCCCTCGAATCCCGCATCGCGGAGTCCATCCTCCGCATCCGTGCAATCTTGTCTGTTACACCTACCACCGCAAGGAGATCCCTGCGGTCGCCTGGAAACCGGCCAGGTCCAGATCGGGGAAGCCCGAGAAGTCGTTGATGTCCAGCGGGGCGCTGGCAAACCCGTACCGGGCCTCGCCCACCAGCAGCACGTGGCGGTTGACGCTCATCTCCATGCCGCCCAGGAAGTGGATCGTCGGCGCCACGTCTCTCGAGTAGTAGTCGTCGCGGAAGATGTCGAACGTCTCGTAGTCGACGAACTCCCCCTGCTGCCTGAAGCTGTAGCGGACCACCCCCCGCGGCGGTGCCGACGTACGGATTCCACTTGCGCGGGATCCACGCCAGGCTGCTGATCGTGCGCCCGCGCTCGAACAGGTACACCTTGAGCCCGGCGGTCATGGGCGTGGTCGTGAACCTGGTGGTCTGCTCGATCGGGAGATCGTCGGTGCCCACCCAGTCGCGGAACTCCGAGCGGGTTTCGCTGGCCGAATAGCCGATCGCCAGGGTCACGTCGATCCTCTCCGAGCCTCGCACGGCCAGCTCGCCGATGATCGACGCCCCGCGCAGATCCGAGGTCTCGACGGTGAGCTCCTCGCGGGTCAGGTCCCAGAGGCTCTGCCGCCCGTCGCCGCT
>CBDCSB010000003.1:0-22510 GCA_965221305.1 Vicinamibacterales bacterium
GTGCGGTTCAAGTCCACGGCCATCACCCGGTTGTTGGGCGCGTCCACGTTGGTCAGCAGGTAGAGCTCTCCCCGCACGAAACGCGGCTCGAACCGCGCCGGCGCGCCCACGATCAGGGGCTCGGGCCCGCCGCCCTCGTGCAGGTCGTGCAGGTAGACGTCGGCCCGGGCCCAGCCGTGCCGCACCGTGTAGACCAGATACCTGCCGTCGCCGCCCTGCGTTGTGGTGATGAACTTCTCGGGCCCGTGCCCCTCGCCGAAGAGCTCGACGTCGTCGGCCATGTCGGCGCCAAGGGTGTGGTGGCGCACCCGTGGGCCAGTCTCCCGCGATCTGGGCGTGTAGTAGAAGCCCGTGCCCTCGGGGTCGAAGAAGGTCGACCCGTACAGGAAGTTGGGCAGCCGGTCGGGCAGGTCCTCGCCGCTGGCGAGGTCGCGGATCCTGATCTCCACCTCGTCCTGCCCGCCGTCCCGGATCGCGTACATCATGAGGTCGCCGTCGGGCGAGAAGCCGCGAATGCTGACGCTGGTCGTGCCGTCCGCGCGAATGTCGAGCGGGTCGATCACCACCTCGAAGTCGCCGCCCGGGTCGATCGGGTCGCGCTGCGGCTCGTCGGGCGCCCGGCGGCGGTAGATGGCCGCCACCTCGCGGCCCGGCCTCCGAAACGAGAAGTACTCGAAGTCGCCGGCCCGGCGCGGAAAGAGCGCGCCCTGGACGTCCATGAGCTCGCGCAGCCGGGTCTCGAGCCCCTGCCTCAGCGGCGTGTCTCCCACGACGCGCTCGGCGTACGCGTTCTGCTCCGCGATCCAGGCCCGCGTCTCGGGGCTGTCCTGGTGTTCGAGCCAGCGGTAGTCGTCGGTGAACACGACGCCGTGCAGCGTGTCGACCACAGGCTCGCGCTGCGTGGTCGGCGGCGAAGGGTAGGCCGAGCAGGCGGTCGCGGCGAGGATCGCGGCGGCGACAAGGGCGAGGGGTCGGTGCGGCATGGGGAGGGGGCGGTGTGGCATGGGCTTGGCTCCCGAGTGGTGGTGTGGGGCGGGTGGCGGTGGGTGTGCGGTGGCGGTGTGTTCGGTGGCGGCTGCACTCACGCGCTTGGGCCGCGCTTCGGGACGTGCGCGGCAAGGTGGGCCCGCGTGGGGGCGCGTCGCAAGGAAGGGCGGGTGGGGGTTTGATTGCCCCAGGCCCCCCGAGTACGCTAGGTTCATAGCTATGAACAAGGTCAACATAGCCGACGCGCGGGCGAGCCTTTCCCGCTATGTGGCCCGGGTCGAGGCCGGCGAGACGATCACACTGTGCCGCCGCAACGTGCCGGTCGCGGAGATCCGGCCGATAGCCGACGCCCCCCGCGCGATGCGCCCGGTCGGGATCGATCGCGGCATGGAGGTGCCCGAGAGCTTCTTCGAGCCGCTGCCGGCGGACGTGCTGGAGGGGTTCGGGGCCGGCGGCTCGCAAGCGAGCGACGCCAGTCGTCCCAAGGGTGTCGGGGGCGAGTGATGCAGTGGCGGACGGAACGGGTCCGTAGCCGCGATCCATGAGGCTCCTCGTCGACACCTGCACCTTATCTCTGGCTTGCTGCAGACGACGGGCAGCTGTCCGCCCGAGCGCTGTCGGCGTATCGCGACCCGGAGAACGCGGTCTATCTCAGCGCGCTCTCAGCGTGGGAGATCGCGGTCAAGCACCGAATCGCCCGCCTGCCGCTGCCTCTGTCGCCGCGAAGCTACGTGACGAGCCGTCGCGAATGGCTCGGGTTGGAGCCGCTGCCGTTTGACGAGCGGTCCGCCGCCCACGACGACCTCTTGCCGATGCTGCACAGCGACCCGTTCGACCGCGGGCTGGTCTGCCAGGCCATCTTGCACGGGATGACGATTGTGACGCCTGACGAGGCGATTGCCCGCTATCCGGTGCCGGTGCTGTGGTGACGGCGTGGCATGCGCGGGGCGTGCCGCAAGGGAAGGGCGGGGTGGGGGTTGATCGCGGGTCCCGCTGGTCTGCCCGCCTAGCTAGCGCTGCCCTGTGCCTGGCAGGCCATAGCTTACGAGCGTGAGGGTGGCGTGGGTTGCGCCGGTCGTGCCCGCCGTCGCTGCCCCCGTCCCACTCGCCGCCCCCATCGCCTGCGCCTCCGCAGCCTCGACCGCCGCCTCGCCGCGCAAGATCGAGCGGATGCGCCCCGTGGCGCGGTCCATGACGATGGCGACCGGGTCGACGGGGGTGTCGCGGTCGAGCTGGGCGGTCCCGTCCGGGCCGGTGAGGACGATGCGCTCGAGGTCGCCGATGGCGGTTTCGCTGAGAGGCAGGAGGAAGAGGAAGCCGCCGCCGCCGATGGAGATCTCGTCCATGTCGAAGCTGTGCTCGAAGATGGTGGAGCCGTCGGTGGCGACGGCGGCGATGCGGTAGGGTCCGGGGGCGGTGGGCGTCTTGGCGAGGGCGTCCAGCACAAAGGCGGGGTCGAGGTGGAGGTCGCCGTCGGGGCTGATGCCGCCCCGTATGAGGAGGCGGGGGGCGGGCGGGGGGGGTGGGGCGGGGGCTGCGGCGGCTCGCGCCGGTCCAGCCACCTCCTCGGTCAGGCGATACTGCATCGCCTTGTTGAAGTGGTAGTCGCTGATCCACTGCATCGGCCCGCCCCGCCAAGCGCCGCCGCAATACGACATGACGTCGGGCGTCGAGGGGTCGACGAGTTCGCCGGAGCGGAAGTCGTAGCCGGGGACCCCGATGCTGCCGTTCAAGTAGGGGAAGTCTGGATCGAAGCTGAAGGGTCCGCCGCACGGAGCGTGCCGCAGGCTCATGTTGTGCCCGACTTCGTGGGCGAAGATCTCCGCGTCGGGGATGCCAAGGCTCGCCCGCCCCGAAAGGTACGCGATCCCTGCAATCCCCTCCTCCCCGTCGCGCTTCACCACGCCGTACCAGTATCCGCCCTTGTCTTCGGTGATGCGAAGCAGGTCGACGTATTGAAGGAGTTCCGGCCAATCGTCGAAGCTCGGCGCGCCCGGTGCTCCCCCAATGCGGAGTGGCTCGCGAACCGTGAGTTCCAGGCCGGCGATCGGGAGGATTGACCTGAGGAGCTCCATCGGCGGGTCGGATGGGCTCCTGACCCAATCCAAAACGCTGCTGTCCGCGCTGGACTCGGCAACCACCGGCACAATGGTCAGTTCCATCGTCGGAAGCTCGCGCACGTCGAGGGCAAGGCCCCCGACCTCCGGCAGTCGCACCTGACTTCCGACCGCTCGAGGAATCGTGCTGTCGGGGTCCATCTCCACCACCATCTCAACTCCCGCCCGCAGCACCGAGGCGGGGACCACAGCATTGTACGACAGAGCAAGATCCCCGACGGTGGTCGCGTCGGGTACACCGCGGCGCGACTCAAGCGTCATGCGGCCCGTAAAGGGTCGGCCACCATCGACCCGCAATGTGGCGCGCGTGATCGGCTGATGGTCGTTCGCCCGGTCCGCCGTCGCGAAGATCCGCAGCAGGGCTGGCCGCCCCGCAATTATCGGCACGGCACCGTTCATGCTCTGGGTGGCCTGGGTGAGGTGCGCGCGCGGAATCGACAGGACATAGGGGGCATCGCAGGTTGGCCCGTCGCGTGTTGCCACCGATGACAGCCAGGTCTGGAACCAGGTCGCCTCTGGAGCGCACAGGCCGCTTCCCCTCCAACGCAGCTCGTCCAGCACATCGAGCTCGACGAAGGTGCTCGGCAGCGCGCCTGCCATCTCGTTGCCGGATAGATCAAGATAGCCAAGTGCGTCCAGCCTTCCGATGCTTCGCGGGACAGCCCCGGAGAACCCGTTGTTCGACAGGTCCAGCGACCCAAGGCGTTCGAGATCCCCCAAGGTGCTCGGGAGCGAGTCGGACAGACCGTTGTCGCTCAGATCGAGGCTTCTAACGTCCAGAAACGCGCCGATCTCGGGGGGTAACGTGCCGACCAGATTATTGTCCGACAGGTCCAGCGCCGTGACGAGGCTGTCTTCGACCGTGATCCCGTGCCAGGAGGAAAGCGGGGCGTCGGTGAGCCAGTTGGCACTGTTGCGCCAACCCGCGCCACCGGTTGCGCTGTGGAAGGCCTCGAGGACGCTCGTCGGAATCGCGCTGCAGGTCTGGTCTGGGGGACCCTCGGTAATGCGAACACGTGCAAGCCAGTCTTGGAACGCACGGTCGCGCGGAACGCATAGCGTCGTCCCGAACCACCACAAGATCTCGAGTTTCTCGAGATTGGCGAGACTAAGCGGAAGGGGCCCGGAGAGGCGGTGGTTGCTCTGTAGCGCCAGGGTTCCCAAGTTGCTCAAGAAGCCTAGCTCCCAGGGGATTTGTCCCGTCAAGTCGTTGCGTGGAAGGTCTAGGTTCCAGAGGTTGGTCAAGCGCCCAAGTTCCGCCGGAATCGGACCCGAGAGTCGGTTTCCGTCCAACGACAGATCACCCAAGCTGGCCAAGCGTCCGAGCTCCGGTGGCATCTCGCCGGACAGTTGGTTGCGGGACAGATACAGGCCGACCAGATTGGAAAGTTCTCCAAGTTCCGGCGGAAGCGGACCGGATAGTTGGTTCTCTTCTAAAAAGAGGGTTTGCAGGTTGACCAGGCGCCCGACTGCTGGCGGGATTTCACCGGTCAGCGCATTGCGGGCCAATGTCAAGCCAACAAGGTCAGACAATTGCCCGAGCGCCGGCGGAATCGAGCCGGACAGCCGATTGTCCTCCAAATCGAGGAGCCTAAGGGCAGATAGTCCGCCGAGTGCCGGTGGAACTGTCCCTGTGAGTTGATTGCCGCCTAGCCCCAGGGCCTTGAGGTTGGACAACCCAGCAAGCTCCGGCGGGATGGATCCGGATAGCCGATTGTACTGCAATTCGAGCCAACTCAGACTGGCCATGTTCCCCAGCTCCGGAGGGATCGAGCCGGTGAGGCGGCTGCTGAAAAGGTGCAAGTTCTCAAGGCGCTGCAGGTTTCCCAGTTCCGAGGGGAGAGGGCCATTGAACGAGGCGCACATCGCAATTAGCGTGCGAAGTTGTGCCAATCTGCCTATGGCGGGGGGGAGGGGGTCGCCGAAGTTGTTGTTTGAGATATTGAGATGCACGAGCGAACTGAGATTCCCTAGCTCCTCGGGAATTGGGCCGGTGAGTTCGTTTCCGGCAAGTACGAGCCACTCAAGGGTGGCGAGACTGCCGATTTCGCTGGGAATCCGACCGGACAACCTGTTTTGGGATAGATCGATGGCATAGATGTTGGTCAACTGACCTAGCTCGGGTGGGATTACCCCAGAGAAGTCGTTGTTGGTAAGTGTGAGAGACACAAGCTCGGACAACTGGCCCAGCGCGGATGGGATGGTGCCGCTCAGACGGTTTCTGCGGCCTTCGGATACCGAAGCTCGAGTATTCGCTTCGAGGGCCGGGGCGGCATGGAGCGTGAGCTCGATGCCTTCTGTCCAGCCGTTGGCGCCGCGTCGGCGAATGCGCCGCATGTCACTCCCCGCCGTCAACTCTGAGATGGTTGTCGAAAACGAAGGACGATCCGTACCGCGCTTCGCCGATTCCGCCGACGCATCGCACCATAACACACCGGGTGAGTAGAAGTTTAGGTGACGAAGCTGGGTGAGTCCTGCGACCAATGGCGACAAAGTGCCCAATAGTCCGTTATTTCGCAGGGCGATTTGGGTCACCCGACCCTCGCCGTCCGTGTAGATACCGTACCACTCACTAGCCGGAGCGTCGGTGAGCCAGTTGTCGTCCCTAACCCACTGTGGCCCGCCGGCTGCATGGTAGAACGCCTCAAGAATCTCTCGCTCACCGCCGAGGATGGCGGTCGCGCTTCCTTCCACGCTACCGGTCGCAGCCGTCACGGACGCGGTGCCGGTGCCCACTGAAGTCAACAGTCCTGTAGCGTCCACCACGGCCACTGTCTCGTCGCTGGTCGACCACGCGAAGTCGATGCCATCCACTACATGGCCGCTTGCGTCAAACGCGTTGGCGAAGAGCTGCGCCGTGTCGCCGATGGCCGTGAAGACGACAGCCTCCGGGACCACCCGCACCTCGGCCACCACCTGCTCGACCGTCACCACCGCCTGCCCCACCACCCCGCCACTCCCAGCCGTCACGGTCGCCTCCCCATTCCCCACCGCCACCATCGCCCCGGCGCTGTCCACGACCGCCACCGCCGTGTCGCCCGACGACCACTCCACCACCGCCCCCGCCACCCCATGCCCGTTCGCGTCCGCCACCTCGGCCGCGAGCCGGGCCGTGTCCCCGATGGCCGCGAACGCCACCGAGTCCGGGACCACCCGCACCTCGGCCACCACCTGCTCGACCGTCACCACCGCCTGCCCCACCACCCCCCCACTCCCCGCCGTCACGGTCGCCTCCCCATTCCCCACCGCCACCACCGCCCCGGCGCTGTCCACGACCGCCACCGCCGTGTCGCCCGACGACCACTCCACCGCCGCCCCCGCCACCCCATGCCCGTTCGCGTCCGCCACCTCGGCCGCGAGCCGGGCCGTGTCCCCGATGGCCGCGAACGCCACCGAGTCCGGGACCACCCGCACCTCGGCCACCACCTGCTCGACCGTCACCACCGCCTGCCCCACCACCCCCCCACTCCCCGCCGTCACGGTCGCCTCCCCATTCCCCACCGCCACCATCGCCCCGGCGCTGTCCACGACCGCCACCGCCGTGTCGCCCGACGACCACTCCACCACCGCCCCCGCCACCCCATGCCCGTTCGCGTCCGCCACCTCGGCCGCGAGCCGGGCCGTGTCCCCGATGGCCGCGAACGCCACCGAGTCCGGGACCACCCGCACCTCCACCACCACCTGCTCGACCGCCACCACCACCTCCCCCACGACCCCCCCGCTCCCCGCCGTCACGGTCGCCTCCCCATTCCCCACCGCCACCACCGCCCCGGCGCTGTCCACGACCGCCACCGCCGTGTCGCCGGACGACCACTCCACCACCGCCCCCGCCACCCCATGCCCGTTCCCGTCCACTGCCTCGGCGGCGAGCCAGGCCGTGTCCCCGATGGCCACGAACGCCACCGATTCCGGCACCAGCCGCACCTCGGCCACCATCTGCTCGACCGTCACAACCGCCTGCCCCACCACCCCGCCACTCCCAGCCGTCACGGTCGCGGTCCCATTCCTCGCCGCCGTCACCAGCCCGGCCCCGTCCACCGCTGCCACCCTCTCGTCGCTGGACGACCATTCGACGACCGCCCCCGCCATCACCCGCCCATCCTGGTCCAGCACCGTGGCCGAGAAGCGCACCGTGTCCTCCAGCGCCTGCATTGTTGCCGACGCGGGCGACACGGTCACGGTGGTGGCCACTGGAATCGGCGGCGCGACCGGTGCCTCGTCGCCGCACCCGACCACAACGGCCAGGGCACCCGCCAGCAGCCCGCGCACGACCCCCCGGGGTCGGCCGGACCTGTCGCCGTGTTGGCGTGGCATCATGGGAGCCCATCGTCGAGGGTGTCGCCGTCTGTTCGCTCAGTCGCTCAGAATGGGTCCCCGCCTGCCACCACGGCAAGTGGTGACTGCCGCGGGAGTCCGCCCCCCGCTCCACAACTACGCTAGGTTCCTAGCCAACTACCTAGCTATATCCGCGTGCCGACACTCGCCGTCAATTCCCGAAACAGGTCGCCTAACCGCGCGGTCATGGGCCCGGGCCGGCCGCCGCCGATGGTGCGTCCGTCGAGCTCGGTCACGCTGGCCAGCTCGCCCATGGTGCCGGTGCAGAAGGCCTCGTCGGCGCGGTAGGCCTCGGTGAGCGACAGGTCCTCGACGCGGTGCGGAATCGCGTGGCGCTCGCAGAGTTCGAGGACGGTCGCGCGCGTGATGCCTTCGGGGCAGGCAACCGCGCGGCTGGTCATGACCACCCCGTCGGCCACGATGAAGAAGTTGGTCGCGTTGGTCTCGGCGATGAAGCCGCGCGGGTCGAGCATGAGCGCGTCGTCGGCGCCCGCAGCGTTGGCCTCGATCTTGGCCAGGATCGACTGGAGCAGGTTGGCGTGGTGGATCTTGGGGTCGAGCGCGTCCGGGGCGAAGCGGCGCAGCGAGCTGGTGACGAGGCGCAGGCCCGAGAGGCCGTACACCGGCGCCTTGTGCTCGGCCACGACGATCAGGGTGGGGCCGGACCGGTTCAGTCGGGGGTCCATGCCGCTGGTGTACTTGACGCCGCGGGTCAGGGTCAGGCGGATGTGGACGCCGTCGCGCATGTCGTTGGCGGCAAGGGTGCGCCGGATCTCGGCGACGATCTCGTCGGCGCTGGGGATCTCGGCGAAGGCCAGCGCCAGCGCGGACGAGCGCAGCCGGGCGAGGTGCTCTTCGAGCTTGAAGATGCGGCCGTCGTACAGGCGCAGTCCCTCCCAGACGGCGTCGCCGCCCTGGACCACCGAGTCGAAGGGACTGACCCCGGCCTCGTCGCGGTGCGCGAGCTTGCCGTTGACGTTGACGATCAGGTCGCGGTTGCGTTCGTCGAACTGCTGGAGCATGCGGGCCTCCGTTGGTTGTGGGCGGTCATGGCGAGCGGCCGGCCCCCGCGCCCCCGGCCAGCACCTCGCGCAGCGCCCCCAGGTCGGGCGGGATCGTGACCGAGTGGCGCGGCCGGTCCATCACGCGCGCGATGCCGGGGGGAACGGACAGCTTCTCGCCGATCAGGGGTTCGACGGTCTCGGCGAACTTGGCCGGGTGCGCCGTGGCCAGAACGACGCCGCGCGCGCCGGGCCGCTCGCGCAGTTCGCGGCGCAGCCCCAGCAGGCCCACCGCCGTGTGCGGGTCGATCGCAATCCCCCGCCGCTCCCACAGGTCCCGGATGCAGTCGCGCGTCTGGCCGTCGGTCCACGAAGAGCCGCCAACGGCGCGGAGCAGGCTACGGGGCGCCCGGGCGCCGGGGCCGCCGCCGTCGTCGCCACCCGCGTCGCCGCCGTCGTCGCCACCCGCGTCGCCGCCCGCGTCGCCACCCGCGTCGCCGTAGCCCGCCGCCCCCCCGCCACCCGCGAACATGTGCGCGATCCGGCGGAAGTTGCTGGGGTCGCCCACGTCCATGGCATTCGAGATCGTCGCGACCGAAGGGCGGGGGCGGTACGCGCGCCCGGCCAGATACTCGGGCAGGACCGCGTTCGCGTTCGTCGCCGCCACAAGACGCGTCCCGGGCACGCCGAGCATGCGGCGCGCCATGAGCCCCGCCGCGAGGTTGCCCAGGTTCCCCGACGGGACCGAGACCACACGTTCGGCGCCGGGCGCGAGCCGCGCGAGCTCGGCCCACGCGTGCACATGGTAGAAGGTCTGGGGGAGCAGGCGCCCGACGTTGATCGAGTTGGCCGACGTGAGCGCCAGCGCGCTCCTTCAGGGAAGCGTCGGCGAACGCCCCTCGCACAAGCCGCTGGCAGTCGTCGAACGCGCCGCGCACCGCGACCGCCGCGACGTTGCCGCCCAGGGTGGAGAACTGCGCCTCCTGCCTGGGACTGACCTTTCCCAGGGGATAGAGGACGACGACCCTAACGCCGGGAGTCTGGTGGAACGCGTCGGCGACCGCGCCGCCCGTGTCGCCGGAGGTGGCCGCCAGGATCGTCACGGGAGCGGCGTCCCCGCGCAGCAGCGACATCATGCGGGCCATGAATCGCGCGCCCACGTCCTTGAACGCGTGGGTGGGTCCGTGGAAGAGCTCGACCATGTGGACGCCCGGGTCGATCTCGCGCACCGGGACCGGAAAGTCGAGCGCGTCGCGCACGGCCGCGCGCAGCAGGCCGTGGTCCAACTCGTCGCCCACAAGGTGCCGCGCCGCTACGAACGCGCGCTCGGAAAAGGTCGCGTCGCGGAGCGCCGCGCGATCCTCGTCGGCCATGGGCGGCAGCGAAGCCGGGACGAAGAGGCCGCCGTCGGGCGCCTGACCGAGGAAAAGGGCGTCCCGGAACGACCATGTCCGCCCTGGGGGGCCGCCCCGCGTGCTGACGAGCCTCATTCCGTCCGGCGCCGGGAGCCGCGCGCCGCCCTCACCCGATGTCGAGCACCCGCGCGCCCGGCGCGTTCGCGCTCGAGACCACCACGTCCGACCGCACCCCCGCCTCGGCCAGGAAGGCGTCCTCCATGGCGGTCGCCGCCGCCCGCGCCGCGCGCCTCCCCCTGCACAGCGCGAACACCGACGGCCCCGAACCCGACAGCCCGGCCCCGACCGCGCCCGCCTCGAGCGCGCGCGCCTTCACGGCCTCGAACCCGGGCACGAGCCCGGCGCGCACCGGCTCGGCCACCGCGTCGTGCAGGCAGCGCCCGACCAGCCCCCAGTCGCCCGTGAACATCGCGGCGACCATCCCGGCCGCGTTCCCCCACTGCCGGATTCCCGCCTTGAGCGCGATGGTGTCGCCCAGTATCGCACGGGCGCGCTTCGTCTCCACCTCCATATGCGGATGCACGACCGCCACGGCCAGGTCCGCAGGCGTCGGCAGCTTCACCATCTTCGGCGGGCTTCCCGGCACCACCAGCACGAAGCCGCCCACAAGGGAAGGCGCGGCGTTGTCGGCGTGGTCCGCGCCCGAGCCCTTCGCCTCGCCGATCATGGCGCACTCGAGCAGCGTGGTCCGGTCGAGTCCGCCGCCCAGAAGCGCGTCCGCAGCCACGGCGCCCGCCACCGCGCTCGCCGCGCTGCCCCCAAGCCCCGACGCCAGCGGAATCCCCTTGCGCACGTCGATCGCCACGCCCGACGGCGACCCCAGCCGGTCGATCACGCCCTGCACCGCGAGCGCCGCCGCGTTCAGCGCGGGGTCGGTGGGGACCCGTCCGCCGTCGCCGCTCACAGAGACGGCCACGATCCCCGACCCCTCCGCCGCGCGCACCGCCACCTCGTCGCCCAGCCCCTCGAGCGCCATGCCGAAGATGTCGAACCCGCACCCCAGGTTCGACGCCGACGCCGGGGCGAAGACCCGGACCGACCGCGGCGACGTGTCCCGTTCGAGCATGTCAGCGCCCCCGCCGCGCCGCGCCGCGCCCGCCTCGCGCAGCCCCGCGCCCGCCTCGCGCCGCGCCGCGCCCCCCGCCCGCGGCCGCGCGCTGCCCCCGTCGCCCGCCGCGACCCGCCCCGCGCCGCCGAAACGGCATGGCCATCATTCCCGTCAGCGTGGCCCAGTCCCGCCGCTCCACCTCTTCCAGCCCCAGCGTCAGGGCGTGCGGATCGGCGACCAGCCGGAAGCTGCCGAACAGGCGGTCCCAGAACGAGAGCACGCTGGAATAGTTGGAGTCGGTCTCGGGCTGGTGGTCCGAGTGGTGCACCCAGTGCATCCAGGGCGTGACGATCAGCCACCGCAGCCAGCGGTCCGCCGCCGCGGGCACGCCCACGTTGCCGTGGTGGAACAGGATCACGGGCAGCAGGACCGCCTCGTACAGCAGCACCTGCCCGATCGTCATCCCGAGCAGCGGCAGCACCGCAAGCCGCGCGACCGACGACAGCATGATCTCGCCCGTGTGGAACCGCAGCCCCGAGCTGGCGCTGAGCTCGCGGTCGGCGTGGTGCACCGCGTGGAACCGCCACAGAAGCGGCACCGCGTGGTTCAGCCTGTGCCACGCGTACTGCCACAGGTCGAAGAGCACGAACGCGAGCGCGAACCCCCAAACGCCCCCGACGCCCAGCCAGTGCAGCACGCCGAACGAGTTCGCGCGGGCCCATTCGGTCGCGACCAGGGTGGCCCCGGCGAAGAGCAGCGACACGACCACCGCGTTGAACACCCCCAGCGCCACGTTCGACATGTCGTGCCGGGCCCGTTCGCCGCGCCCCTCGAACATCGGAATCAGGCCCTCGACAAGCCACATGAGAGCGAGGGCGACGGTGGCCACGACAGGCTTGAACGTCGTCAGGGACTCGATCATGCGGGGCGCGGCGACGGAGAGAGCTGGGCGTGCATGACGGGTAAGGTAAAGTGGGCGGCGCATGGCGACGAACTGGCGCGGCGTGGTTGTGGCACCCGCCCCCATCCCGTCTATTGGGGCGGTGAGATCCCCGCCACCCCACCCACCACCCCACCCGGAGCGCCGCCTTGCCCCTCCGCCACCGCCACGCGGGCTACACGTCGTACCAGTACATCCGCGAGAACCGCGACTTCGCCGAGTACGACCTCATCGAGGGCGAGTCGCTCTTCGAGCCGTACGACGTGCCGCTCGCGCCCGCCGACGAGGCCCGCGTCGCCGATCTGGTCGACCGCATCCTCATGATCTCGCTGCACGAGCACCCGCACCTCTTTCCGGCCAAGGCCGAGCAGATCCGGGCGTACGACTCCGAGGGGCGGGTGCACACGGCCTACCAGGCGCTGGCCGATTCCTGGTGGGACTGCGTCTTCGACAACTTCCTCGACGGGGCGGCGTGCATCACGTCGAAGAACGGGTGGAAGTGGGACGACATCATCTACGACATGGGGATGCGGTTCTGCGACATCGCGCACCAGGACTTCGTGATCAAGTGCGAGGGGGTCGACGACATCTACCGTGCGCACCGCGAGGGCCGCATGGCGCTGGTCGCCGCCCAGGAGGGCGCCGCCATGATCGAGAACGAACTGGACCGGATCGAGATCCTGTACGGCATCGGCCTGCGCGTCCTGGGCATCACCTACAGCGAGTCGAACGCGCTGGGCACCGGCCTGAAGGAGACGCGCGACGGGGGGCTCACGTCCTTCGGGCGCAAGGCGGTGCGGCGCATGAACGACGTGGGGCTCGCCATCGACTGCGCGCACGCGAGCGACCAGACGACGCTCGACACGGTCGAGGTCAGCCGCCACCCCATCTTTCTCACGCACACCGGCGCGCGCGGGCTCTGGAACATCAAGCGCCTCGCGCCCGACCAGGTCATTCGCGCGGTGGCGGACAAGGGCGGCGTCATCGGGATCGAGGCGGCGCCGCACACCACCGTCTCGCCGCAGCACCGGCGCCACGGCATAGAGTCGGTCATGGACCACTTCGAGTACGTCAAGGATCTGGTCGGCATCGACCACGTCGCCTTCGGCCCCGACACGCTGTACGGCGACCACGTGGCGCTGCACAAGGTGTACGCCGCGGCGCTGTCCATCGACGAGACGCACGACGCGGGAGAGGGCGAGGCGCCCGAGCACATCGAGGTCGACCACGTGCGCGGCATCGAGAACCCGACGCAGGGGTCGAAGAACATCCCGCGCTGGCTCGTCCGGCAGGGCTACAGCGACGAGGACATCGCCAAGGTCATGGGCGAGAACATCATGCGGGTGCTGAAGGAGGCGTGGCAGTGAGCGGGCGAGCGGCGGACGGCCCCGACCGACCGGACCGGCCGGCGCCCCGCGAGGCCCCCGACGCCCCCACCCGCGCGGCGGACCAGCCCGCCCGCACCCCGGTCATCTCCATGATCCTGATGGCGGTCTTCGTGGTGGGCGGGTCCGTCGGGCTGCTGGTGGACTGGCCGCCGGGGCCGGGCAATCTCGACTGGGGCGTGTGGGTGGTGTTGTACGGGGGATACGCCTTTGTGATCGGCGCGGCCATTCTTCATGCCCGCACGGGGCGCTGACCGCAGGGCACGACCATGGAAACCGCAACCTTGTACGCCGCCATTCTCATCTTCTACTTCTCCTGCCTAATGGGGCTCGGGCTTTGGTTCAACCGGCGCAACCGCTCCCGCCAGGAGTTCTTTCTGGCGCGCGGCGATCTGGGGCCGGCGACGCTTGGGTTTTCGTACTCGGCCACGCAGATGAGCGGCAGCTCGTACATGGGCGCCGTCGGCACGGAGCGCGAGCTGGGGTACAACTTTGCGCCGGCGGGCGTGTCCTCGGCGGCGGCGGCGTGGTTCACATACATCCTGCTGGGCGAGCGGCTTCGGCGTCTCGCGTCTAGGGTGCGGTGCACAACAATTGTCGACGTCTTTCAGGCGCGCTATCCCGGCAGGGCCGTGGCCACGACCGCGACCGGACTCATGCTGGTCGCGTTCATACCGCTCATTGCGGCGCAGCTCAAGGCGGCGGGCAACCTCTTCGAAGTCCTGCTCGGCATGCCCTACCTGCTCGGGCTCTTCTTGTTCGGCGGCATTGTGGTGTTGTACACCGTGATCGGGGGCATGCACGCCGTTGCCTGGACCGACCTTATACAAGGCTCGATCATGATCGTCGGCTTTGCGGTGCTTGCGCCCGTGGCCGTGCACGCGGCCGGCGGCTTTGCCGACATGCACATGCGCTACGCCGAGTTCAACCCCGACGGGATCTCGTTCCTGGGCGGCATGCCCGCAATGTGGGTGGTGTCGTCGTTCCTGGTCTGGGGGTTCTTCCAGATCGGCGGCGCGCCCGCCGCCGTCACGCGCTTCCTCATCCCCAAGCAGCGCAGCACGCTTAGGCGCGCGCTCGTGTTCTCAATCGGGTTTTCGTCGTTCATCTTCATCGGCTCGACGCTGATCGCAATCGCGTCGGGCGTCCTCCTTCCCAATCTCGAACAGAGCGACCTTGCGCTCCCCACGCTTGTGCAGCTGCTCCTGCACCCGCTCTTCGGCGGCATCCTTGTGGCGGCCGTGCTCGGTGCAACCATGTCGACGATCGACTCCGTGTTGCTCCTTGCCAGCTCGCTTGTTGTCGAAAACCTGTATGTGCCGTTGGCAAAGCGCGACGTTTCCCACGACCGGGGCGTCACCCTCGCGCGCTGGACGACATTGGGGATCGGCGCGCTTGCAATGGCCTTTGCGATCGACCCCCCCGCGCCGATCCTGTTCATCGTCACCATGTCGTTCAGCTTCCTTGCCTCGGCGTTCACCTTCCCGCTCCTCCTTGGCATGTGGTGGCCACGCGCGACGCGCACCGGCGCCCTGACCGCCATGCTGGGCGGGGCGGCGACGTGCGTCGTGTGGTACGGCCTGGGCTACCTGCAGCACGGCACCTTCGACAACTGGATCGCGGGTCTGTGGCCCGCGCTGGTGGGCCCGGCGGTGTCGCTGGCGCTGCTCGTCACGGTCAGCCTGCGCACGCAGCCCCCCAGCCGCGACGTGCGGGAGGTGTTTTTCGGGGAGGGGTAGGGGCCCCCTACTCCACCCCAATCTTCCAGATCCTCCCGCTCAGCGAATCGCTGACATACACCGCGCCGTCGGGACCAACCGCCACCCCCGTGGGCCGGAAGTCCGCCTGGTTCGACCGCGAGATCTGGCCGCCCGCGAACCCGTCGGCGAAGGCCGACCACTCGCCTGTGGGCGCGTCGCCGTCGAACGGGATCCACACCACGTTGTAGCCCGCCTGGACGGGCGTGCGGTTCCACGAGCCGTGGAATGCGACGAAGGCGCCGTTCGCGTAGGGCGCGGGCAGCGAACCCGAGCCGCCGCCCGCAAACGCCAGCGCGTTGGGCGCCCAGTGGGCGGGCAGGCCGATCGCGGGCATCGCAGCATCCGAACAGCGGCCGACCTCGACGCCGTCGCCGCCGTACTCGGGCGCCAGCACCTTGGCGTTGTTGCTCGGGTCGTGGTAGCAGTAGGGCCACCCGAAGTCCGACCCCCGCTCGATGAGCGCGAACTCCTCCGAGGGCTTCTCCGAGCCGTCGGTGGGCGAAAAGAGCGCGGGCCAAAGCTCGCGCAGCTGGTCGCGGCCGTGAATGACCGCGTACAGGTCGCCGGTCGCCTGGCGCACCGCGATCGCCCCGGCGTTGCGCACCCCGGTCGAGAACCGCTCGCCGTCCGACTGGCGCTGGTCCAGACGGTCGGTGGCGAAGCGCCAGATCCCGGCCCGCGTGCCGAGCTCGCCGCAAGGGTCCTTGCCGGGCACGCCCGCAGTCCGCGGAATCGTCTGGCATGCGTTCGAAGGCGAGCCGATCCCGACGAACAGGCTGCCGTCGGGGTGGAGCGCGATGCTCTTGGACGCATGGTTCCGGTCGGCGGGCAGCCCCGAAACGACGGTTTCCGGTGGACCAGAGGGCGTCAATGACCCCGCGGCGAGCCCATAGCGAAGGACGGCGGTGTCGGTCGCGAAGTAGAGCCTGCCGTCACCGAGCGCAATGCCGCTGCCTCCATCCTCGCCCCAGGCGCGCGTCTCGTCCGCCCGCCCGTCGCCGTCGAGGTCGCGGAGCGCGACCACGCCGCCCCGCTGGCCGCCCCGGTTGCGGATCGCGACGAAGACGTCGCCGTTGGCCGCCACGGCCAGGTGCCGCGCCGCGCCGACGCCCTGGTGGTAGATGCGCGCGCACAGCCCGGTCGGCACGGACACGCGCGGGTCGCACGCGGGGTCGAGGCCGGGCGTCGGCGTCTCGGTGGGGGTTTGCGGCTGGCCGGCGTCGCCGGATCCGCACGCGTACGCCACGACCAGCGCGGCGATCGCCGCCGCGAGTCCCGCCATCCGGGCCGTCGCGACGTTGGAAGTCCCTGTCGCCTTCTGCATGGTGCGCCTCTATTGTCTTTCAGAGTGAAGTCCGTCTTCGAGTCCAGGGTCCGTCTCCGAGCAAGCCGCCGGAGGTCCGGGAAAACGGAGGTTTCGGGAACATGCTAAAGGTAGGCCACACACGCGGGGCGGCTGCAATGGCCTCAGGGCTGGCACGCGGGGCGGCTGCAGCGGCCGCAGGTCTGACACGCGGGGCGGCTGCAACGGCCGCAGGTCTGACACGCGCGGCGCCCGCAATGGCCGCAGGTCTGGTCGCCGTCGCATTGGCGGCGGTCCTGCAGCCGCGGCCGCTCGACGCGCAGGCCAACTTGGGCAATCCCTACCGCGTCACCCTGGGCTGGGAAAAGCTTCCCGAGGGGCGCAGGCTGGGAATCGTGAGCGGGATCATCCCGGATCCGGACGGGGAGCACCTGTGGATCCTCGACCGCTGCGGCGCCAACCAGTGCGCGGGCACCGACCTCGACCCGATCCTCAAGTTCGACCTCGACGGCAATCTAGTCGACAGCTTCGGCGCGGGCATGTTCGCCTTTCCGCACGGCTTCGCCCTCGACCACGAGGGCTACCTCTGGGTCACCGAGGGCGGCGCGCACGGCGACCCCCGGGGCGCGCTGGGCGAGTCGATGGGCATGGGCCACCAGATCTTCAAGCTCACCCGCGAGGGCGAGGTGGTCATGACCGTCGGCCAGGCCGGCGTGCACGGAGACGACGACGCGCACTTCAACGGGCCGTCGGGCGTCGCGATCGCGCCGAACGGCGACATCTGGGTGGCCGACGGCCACCGAGGCGGCAACAACCGCATTGTGAAGCTCGCGCCCGATGGCGCCTTCGTCCTTGCGGTCGGCGGCGGAATCGGCTCCGAGAGCCGCGAGCCCGGCCGCTTCAGCGACCCCCACGACATCAAGATCGACTCGCGCGGCCGGGTCTACGTCGCCGACCGCGGCAACAGCCGCATCCAGGTCTTCGAGCCCGACGGCGAGCTGCTCTACGTCTGGACGCACTACGGCAAGCCCAGCGGCCTCTTCATCGACCGCAACGACATCCTCTACGCTGGCGACGGCCTCTCGGGCGACCTCCGCACCGGCCCCCCGGACCCGTGGCGCAGCAACTTCGGCTGGGAGAAGGGCATCCGCATCGGCGACCTCAGAACCGAACAGGCCTGGGTCACCTACTTCATTCCCCAGCACGACGAGAACGTCGGCCCGGGCATCGAGTTCCTGGGCGTCGACTTCGACGGCCGCATCTACGCCGGCGAGGTGAACCGCATGCGCATGGTGCGGTACGTGCCCGTGCGGCCACTGTGGAGATGAAGTAGATTCCGAATAATACGAATTTCACACAAATCAGACAAACGGGAAATTCACACATGGAGCTCTCGCGAATCCGCCCCCGCGGCCAGACGACGATCCCCAAGCGGATAAGGGAGGCGGCCAATCTGCGCGAGGGGGACGTGGTCGCCTTCGAGGTGCAAGGGGAGCATCTGGTGCTGACCAAGGTGACCAGGGACTCGGACGGCTACCGGACGGGCCTGTCCGAAGTCATGAACGAGTGGTCGGAGCCCGAGGACGAGGCGGCCTGGCGTGACCTATGAGCCGTTCGACGTCGTGGTGGTGCCGCTTCCGTTCACCGACCGCGAGTCGTCGAAGCGCCGACCGGCCCTGGTGGTGTCCTCGTCGCGGTTCAACGGCTGGCACCGGCAGCTCGTGCTGGCAATGATCACATCGTCGAAGAGCGAATGGCCCAGCGACGTCGACATCCGCGACTGGCAGGCGGCCAAACTGGCTGTCCCATGCAAGATTCGCTTCAAGCTGTTCACCCTTGACCGATCATTGATCCTTCGCAGGCTGGGTGCGCTTGCGCCCGCCGACCGCGAGTCCGCCAAGGACGCACTCTTTCGCGCCCTGGCGATCCGGTAGGGGGGGAGCACAACCATGAATCGTCGCTCGTTTCTGAAATCGTCCGTGGCGGCCGGCGTGGTCGGCGGCGTCGCGTGCACCGACGGCGGACAGCCCGCACCCCCCGCCGCCTTCCCCGGCCGAGGCGATGTCGCGGGCGAGCGCGACTGGGCCGCCATGTCCCGGGTGGACATGAAGCCGCCCCAGCCGATCGACGCCCACATCCGCGCGGTCGGCTCGGGCGTGATGGCCACCACCGACCACCCCTACGCCACCGAGGCCGCGCTCTGGGCGCTGGAACGCGGCGGCTCGGCGGCGGACGGCTACATCGCCGCCGCGCTCGTGCAGTGCGTCCTCGAGCCCGCCATGACCACCCTGGGCGGGGGCTTCGGCGTGACGTGCTTCGACTCCGCCACCGGCGAGCTCTCCACCGCCGGGGGCTCGTTCGCCTTCCCCAGCGGCGCCCCGCCCAGCGAGCCCTACGAAGAGGCGCGGTCGTGGACGGGGTTCGGCGCGATGGTGCCGGGATACGTGCGCGGCCTCGAAGCGGCGCACGGGGCGCACGGGCGGCTCCCGTGGCAGGACCTGTGGGAGCCCGCCATCGCCTTCGCCGAGAACGGGTTCGTGATCGACCACATCCTTTGGGCCTACGTGCACCACGCGCGCAAGATGGTGGGGCGCTTCGCCGGGCCGGGCCGCGACAACTGGTTCCGCGACGGCTACCTGCTGGGGGTGGGCGAGACGGTGTACCTGCCCGAGCTCGCCGTCACCATGACGCGGCTGCGCGACGAGGGCGGCGACTACTTCTACACAGGGCCCTTCGCGCGCAAGCTGGTCGACGAGGTGGCCCGGCGGGGCGGCGGCATCACCATGCAGGACATGGCGGCCATGCAGGGGTTCGTGTCGCCGCCGTGGAGGTCGGGCGAGCCGGGCGGCGCGCGCTACCGGGAGTACGAGATCGCGCCGTCGAGCGGGCTGCTCTTCCTGCTTGGCCTGCAGATCTTCGAGGCCGCCGACCTGCGCTCGATGGGCCCGCCCACCGAGAGCGTGGAAGCGCTCCACACCCAGATGCGGGTGGCCCAGGAGCTGTGGCTGCGCGGCGCCGAGGTCACGCCCGACAACCAGGAGGCGTTCATTTCGCCCGACCACGCGCGCCGTGTCTGGCAGGACATCCAGAGCAGCCCGCCGCGTCCGTTCGTCGGCTTCGCCGCCGCCACCTGCGGCAACGTGATCGTCGACGCCGACGGCAACGTGGCCGCCGGCACGCACTCGAGCTCCTCCGAGGCCTTCGGCACGGGGATCAACGTGGACGGAGTGGTCATGAACCGCGCCACCTACCTGCGCAAGTACACGAACTTGCCCATGGGGTTCTCGACGCAGATGTGGCTCTACCGCAACGGAAGGCCCGCGCTGGTGATGGCCACGCCGAGCCGCTCGCTCATGGAGTGCCTGCTTCAGGGGGCGGCCAACTTCGTCGAGTACGGGATGACCGGCGCCCAGGTGGTGCACGCGCCCCGGTTCGGGCATCCGCACCCCGGCATTGCGTCCGCCGAGATCGAGGGCGACTTCGGCGACGAGGCGCTGGCCGAACTCGAGGCGCGGGGGCACGCGCTCTTCCCTGTCAGCCCAAGGGACGCGAACATGGGGTCGATCCACGCGGTGCGCTGGATGGACGACGGCCGGCTCGAAGCCGTGGCCGATCCCAGAAGGCGGGGCCGGGCGACCGCGGCAGCCCGTTGACCGCGTCCCCGGCAGGCCGGTGACGAAGCTTCGGGGCTCGTGGATCGCGGGCCAGATTCTGCGGCGCGCGCTGCTGCCGCGCCATGTGGCCGGGTGGCTGCGCCGTCGGCGCCGGCACCGCCGCGTCCCGACGGTGCATGCAAACGCCCAGCTCGAGCTGTACAGCCGGATGCTGCCGGGCGACTTCCTGCACTACGGCTACTTCGACGACCCGGACGCGCCGCCCGAGACGGTCAGCTTCGATGCGCTGCGGCGGGCCCAGCGCCGCTACGCCGAACAGATCGCCGGGCTGATCGACGACCCCGGCGCCCCGATCCTCGACGTGGGGTCGGGCATGGGCGGCATGCTCGGAATGCTGAGCGCCGCCGGAAGCGACGTGACGGGGCTCACGCCGGACCGCATTCAGGCAGAGCACATTCGGCGTTCGTATCCGGGCGTTCCCGTGCTGCGGTGCCGCTTCGAGGACATGCCGGCGCGCGAGCACCGGGGCCGCTTCGGCACGGTCGTTCACGCCGAGTCGATCCAGTACATGGATCCGCGCGAGACGGTGCGGGTGGTGGGCGAGATCCTGGCGCCGGGCGGCACGTGGATCGTGGCCGACTACTTCCGCATCGGCGCCGGCGGAGAGCGCTCCGGCTGGCCGCTGGAGGACTTCCGCCGCCGCGTGGCGGGCGCCGGGTTCCGGATCGCGAGCGAGCGCGACATCACCGCCCACGTGCTGCCCACGCTGGGCTTCGCGCACCTCCTGGCGACCCGCCTGGGCCTGCCCGTCCTCGACTTCGCCTGCGACAAGCTGCGGGCGAAGGCGCCGGCGTTGCACTACGTTGTTGAGACGGCGGTCGACCGGGCGCGCGACGCGGCCCGCCGCAGCGCAGCCACGATCGACCCGGCCACCTTCGCTGCAACCAAGAGGTATCTGCTCATGACCATTCGCCGAACCACCACGGTCCTCGCAGCCGTCTTCGCGGGCGTCGCCGCGAGCGCAATGGGGCGCGCCGCCGAGCCGCTGGCCGCCCAGGACGTCACCGTCGTCGAGTACGAGCCGCGCAACACGCTGGTCGTGCCGGAGAATCCGGTGAGCCGGGCGAAGTTCCCGTTCATCGACGTGCACGGCCATCAGCGGGGCGGGGGGATGTCGGCCGCCGCCGTCGACGAGCTGGTGCGTGAGATGGACGAGCTCAACATGGCGGTCATGGTGAACCTCTCGGGCGGCAGCGGCCATTCGCTGGCCGACGGGCTCGAGAACATGGCCGGGCGGCATCCGTCGCGCTTTGTGTTCTTCGCCAACACCAACTTCTTTGGCGTGGGGGAGCCCGGCTGGGGCGAAGAGGCCGCCGCGCAGCTGGAAGCGGACGTTGAGGCCGGGGCGGCGGGCCTGAAGATCTTCAAGGGCCTGGGCATGGCCGACCGGGACACCGACGGCAACAGGATTCCGGTCGACGACCCGCGTCTGGCGCCGCTTTGGGACAAGGCCGGCGAGCTGGGGATTCCGGTGCTGATCCACTCTGCGGACCCCGCCGAGTTTTGGCAGCCCCACGACCGCAACAACGAGCGCTGGCTTGAACTGCGGCTTCGGCCCCGGCGGATTCGGCCTCCGGGCCAGTTTCCGCCCTTCGAGCAGATCATTGGCGAACAGCACAACCTTTTTCGCAACCACCCCAACACAAACTTCATTGCGGCGCACCTGGGGTGGCTTGGCCACGACCTTGAGCGGCTGGGCGCGATTCTGGACGAGATTCCCAACATGCATGTGGGCCTTGGCGCGGTTGTCTACGAGCTGGGGCGGCAGCCGCGCTTTGCGCGCGAGTGGCTGATCGAGTACGGCGACCGGGTGCTGATGGGCAAGGATTCGTACAACCAGGAGGAGTTCCACACCTACTTCCGCGTCTTCGAGACCGAGGACGACTACTTCGACTACTACCGGCGCTACCACGCGTTTTGGCAGATGTACGGGCTGGGGCTTCCCGACGACGTGCTGCGCAAGATCTACTACGAAAACGCGCTAAGGATCGTCCCGGCGATCGATCGGAGCCTGTTTCCGGGTTAGGCGCCGGCGGGCGGCGCGAGTTGCAAGGCGCGCGAAGTCGACAAGGCGCGGGGTTTTGAAGAACCCCTGCGCGGACGGTTCCTGAGGCACGGATGGGAGCGGGCCGGCCGACGCGGCGGCGAGCGCTTCAATTCCGGTGTCGATGGCCAGGCGATTGTTCCTGTGACGGATTGAGAAGAGCGGCTCGCCGGGCTCGACGGGCAGGCGCCGCTGAAGCGCGATCGCGCCGGTGTCGATGCCTTCGTCGAGGTGTATGACGGTGACGCCGACGTTGTTGTAGTCGTTGCGCATGACGGCCCAAAACTCGGAGTGAACATTGCGGTACGCCGGGACGATGCCGCCGTGAATGTTCAGCAGGCAGCGGCCGCCCGCGCGCAATGTTGGGCCGCGAAGAATCGCCGTGCCCAGCACCAGGCATACGTCCGGCTTCAGGTGCGCGAGCGCTTCGACCGCCGCGGGGTCGTTGGCGTTGTTGACGCGGATTGTGGCGGCGGCGGGCCACTCGGGCGGAACGGGGTT
>CBDCSB010000004.1:0-8763 GCA_965221305.1 Vicinamibacterales bacterium
TCACGCTGCGCGACAACGACCAGTACGTCTACGCGCTCAACGGAGACCTGGGCGACCTGAAGCCCGGCGACGAGGTGGTCGTCGAGGGCCCGGTCACCCTTGCCGGACCGTGCGGAGGAGCCGACGCGATCGAGGTGGTCGATTGGAGAAAGAGCGGCTAATCCCGCGCCGCCGCCCGCCCCGCGCCGGCCTGCCACCCCATCCACAACAGTCAGAGAAGAGATGACGACCATGCCAAGCACTGCACCGCGCGCGCCGCTGGCGCGTATCGTCGCGCTCACCGTCTTCGCGGCGGCCTGCGCGGCCCCGGAGTCCCCCGTGATCGAGTCCGACGGCGAGACCCGCACGTTCGAACTCGCCGCCGAGACGTTCTTTCTCGCCGAAGTCGACCAGATCGCGAACGACTTCGCGGTCACCGTGACAGGCCCCGACGGCGACGTGCTGCGCGAGGTGGACGGTCGCACCGGCGGCATCGAGACCGTGTGGTTCGAGACCGACGCGGCGGGCGCCTACGAGGTCGCCATTTCCGCCAACGACGACCAGGCGGGCCAGTTCACGTTCACGGTCCTGCGCTCCGAACCCGTGGCCACCGACCCGGTCGCGCGCCTGGGCCAGCTGCTCAGCCCCTGGGACGGCGACGATCGCGCGGGGGCGATTGCGGCCGTCGTGGACGGCGGCCAAATGGCGCACGTGCACACGGTGGGCATGGCGAACCTGTCGCACGGAGTTCCCTGGCAGCGCGGCACGGTCTCGAACATCGGCTCGGTCACCAAGCAGTTCACGGCCATGGGGCTGCTGCTGCTCGAAGCGCGCGGCGAGATCTCGCTCGACGACGACATTCGCACGCACTTCCCCGAGCTTCCCGACTTCGGCGAGCCGATCACCCCCCGGCAGCTGCTCAACCACACCAGCGGCTACCGCGAGATCTACAACCTTATGCGGATCGACGGGTACGGCGGCGAGGACACCTTCGCCCGCGAGCACGCGATCACGGTGGTGCAGCGGCAGCCCGAGCTGCAGAACCGTCCGCACACCGAGTGGAACTACAACAACACCGGCTACATCCTGCTGTCGCTGCTGGTGGAGCGCGTCACGGGCGAGTCGTTCGCCGACTACATGCGCGAGAACGTCTTCGAGCCCGTGGGCATGATGGACACGCGCATGAAGATGGTGCAGGGCGAGCTGATCCCCCGGAGCGCCCAGGGCTACGAGCCGGTCGAGACCGGGGGGTTCAGGACCACGCGCGACCTGCCCGCGTCGGCTGGTGCGGGCGGGGTCTACACCACGGTCGACGACCTGCACCGCTGGCTGCTCAACTTCGCCGACCCGGCGGTGGGCGGACCCGGAGCGATCGAGGCGATGGCCACCACGGCGGTGCTCGAATCGGGCGATTCGACCGGCTACGGGCTGGGGCTCGGGCTGGGCGAAATGGGCGGACGGACGGTGTATTCGCACACGGGCGGCGACGTGGCCCACCGGGCCTACCTAGGCTACCTGCCCGAGCTCGAGAGCGGCGTGATCCTGATGAGCAACCACGCGGGGTTCGACCTCGGTCTCGGGCCGCGCGTGGCGCGCCTGTTCTTCGGCGACCAGATGGAGCCCGAAGACGATGCCGAGGGCGGCGAAGACGCCGACGGCGCGGGCGCCGAGGGCGAGATGTCCGACGAGCGCAAGGAGGCGATCGCCGGCGACTGGGCGCTAGAGGTGCAGGGCCTGACGATCCCCATGACCGTGTTCGTGGACGACGGCGAGGTCTACATCGACTTCACCGGGCAGGAGCGGACCGTCGCGCAGGCGACCTCGGACTCGACCCTGACGATCGCGGCGGCCGACGCCACCTTCACCTTCCGCGCCGACCCCGACGGCAGCATCACGACCGGGGTGGCGTCGCAGGGAGGCGTCGAGATGACCATGCGGCGGCGCGCCGAACAGGACGCGCCGACGGCGGCGGACCTGCAGCGCTACGCGGGCCGCTATTTCAGCGAAGAGCTCGAGGCGACCATGCACGTCACGGTCGAGGACGGCGGCCTCGTCCTGCACCAGCTGGGCCAGACGCCCCAGTCGCTGACGCACGTGAGCGGCGAGCACTTCTCGGCCGAGGTCTTCCACCTAAACGAGATCGCGTTCCAGCGCGCAGCCGGCGCCGTGACCGGGTTTACGGTGTCGAACGGCCGGACGCGGGGGGTGCTGTTCCGGAAGATGTGAGCACAACGCGCTCCCGCCCGATTTCGGCCCGAAACGACTCCGGCACGTCGTCCCACATGTGTACATCGACCCGAAACGGCAGATCGCTGTCCTCGAACGCCTCCCGCAGCTCGGCCACCTGCCGTCGCTGCGGGGGGCGCGCGAAGACCACGAGGTCAAGATCGGACGCCGGTCTTCCGGTGCGCTTCACCCGCGATCCGTACGCCCAGACCTCCGTGTCCGGAAGGTGGGTCCGAATCAGCCGCAGCACTGCCCGGTGATGATCGGCGGCAACGTCGATCCCCGCGCTCGGCGTCACTCCCATCTCCGGCGTCACTCCCATCTCCGGCCCGTCATCGTCTGGTACAGGGCCGCCGCGCCCCGGACGAAGCCGGGGATCACCTCCAGGCAGCGAGCGGCCTTCTCGATGCTGTAGTCGTGGGATGTTTCCACCCGGTGCCGGGAATAGTCCAGCCAGTCCTCAACGGGTCCCGTGAGCAAGTTGTTCTCGTTGGCCGTCCTCAGCAGAGGCCTGGGACTGTTGGGCAAGTCCGGGATGCCCAGCTCCTCGGCCATGTATCGCTTGAGGACCTTCCATAGCGAGTCGAAGCACGTCTCGAACCTCTGAATGACCGATTCGGGCACGGCCTCGTGCATCAGACGCGGCAGCGACGGGTCGAGGTGGCGGTAGTTCTCGTACTGCTCCTCCAGCCTCTTCAACGACCGCTCGAACTTGGGGTAGTCGATCATCGCCGAGGGTTGTTCCGGGGGACGCCCGCCGCCGCGCTACCCCACCGGCTCCAGCCTCACGATCGGGGTCTGGCCGTCGCCGCGGGCTTCGAGCGCCACGTAGATGTAGCCGTCGGGGCCCTGGCGGACGTCGCGCACGCGGCCCATGCCCTGCAAGATGGTCTCGCTCGCGACGACTTCGCCGTCCTCGATGGTGAGCCGGTCGATCCGCTGTCCCGCCAGGCCGCCCGCAAGCAGGTTGCCCTGCCACTCGGGGAACTGGTCGCCCGTGTAGAAGGCGAGCCCCGACACCCCGATCGACGGCACCCAGATGTGCTTGGGCTGCTCCATGCCGTCCATGTGCGTGGACTGGTGGATGATGCTGCCGGAGCGGTAGTTGACGCCGTAGCCGATGACCGGCCAGCCGTAGTTGGCGCCGGGCGTGGAATGGTTGACCTCGTCGCCGCCCTGGGGGCCGTGCTCGGTGAGCCAGACGGCACCGGTGCCGGGCTGGATCGCCAGGCCCTGCGGATTGCGGTGGCCGTAGCTCCAGATCTCGGGCCGCGCGCCAGCCTGCCCAACGAACGGGTTGTCGTCGGGGATGCGGCCGTCGTCGTGCAGCCGCACGATCACGCCGTGGTGGTTCGAGATGTCCTGGGCCGGGTGGGCCGCGAGGTCGCCCGCCGGGCGCGCCTGCCGGTCGCCGACCGAGAGGAAGAGGTAGCCCTGGTCGTCGAACGCGAGCTTGCAGCCGTAGTGGCCGTTGCCCTCCGAGACCGCCTCGAAGATCTCGTCGGTCATGGTGAAGCGGTCGTTCTCGAACGTGCCGCGAATGACCGCGGTCGTGCCGCCGGGCGAGTTGCCCGTGGGCTTCGAGTAGCTGATGTAGATCAGCCGGTTCGATTCGAAGTCGGGGTGGGGAAGGACTTCGAGCAGCCCGCCCTGGCCCCTGGCGACCACCTCGGGGATCCCCGGCACGGGGTCGGGCAGCAGCATGCCGCCGCGCACGATGCGCAGCCGACCGGGACGCTCGGTGACCAGCATGTCGCCGCCGGGCAGGAAGGCGACCGACCAGGGGACCTGGAAGCCGTCGGCCACCTCGACCACGCGGTAGTCGTGGAGCGCGGTGCGCACGATGTCGGACTGGCTGCACGCAGGCGCCGCAACCAGGAGAAGGGCCGTCGAGAGCGCGGCTGTGGAAGCGGCGCGGAGCATGGCGGGTGCACGGAGCATGGAAGTAGAGCGGACCATCGGTTTGCCTCGGAAGCTGAATGGGTCGGAAGCCCGAAAGGGACTTGAAAAAGGTGCGACCGAAGGCCGCCGTCGCGCTAGGGGGGGTGCACGCGGCCCTGGGGCCGGACGCGCTGTGGTGAACGCGCTGGGGTGCGGGCGCGCCGGTTTGTGGCCGCCTGGGGCGAGTACGGGCCGCTACCGGCCAGCGCGCGCCAGCCGAACCACCCACTCCAGCGACTGGTTGCGCACCGTCGCCGCCGTTCCCCGGTACGCGTCGGTGAGCGCGCGCACCCACCGCCCCCCGACCTCGACCGCGTACGCCCCCACGCGGACCCCCGCGCCCGCGCCCGCGCCGACGGTCATCACGGTGGCGTGCTCCTCGACCAGCGCCTGGGCCAGGACGGCGTCCTCGCGGCTCCGGATCAGGACGTCGACGCCGGGCCCGGCGTCGACGAAGATGTGCGCGGGACCGAGCGGCGCGGCCACCTTGGCGTGGAGGTGGAAGGCGAGGTAGTCGCTCTCGACCTCGCCGTCGAGCGCGCCGCCTCGGTAGTCGCTCAGCACCAGGCCGCCGCGGCGCGCCAGCGCCCCCTCGGCCCGGACCCGCAGCGCCGGCACGGGCGTCTGGACGTCGACGAAGGCGCCCACCAGGAAGCCGGCGCGGCGGCCGGTCTCCACCGCCGGGCTCCAGATCTGCTCCGATTCGACGCGACCGGCGACGATTCCGGTCAGGCGGTCGGCGCTCTGGGCGAGGACGGGCGTGGCGGTCGCGCCCCACGCGGCGAGCAGCAGCGCCGCCCGGCCCGGGGCCACGCGCCCCAGGCGGCTGCCAAGGAGCGACGCCCGCGCCGGGGCCATGCGCCCAACGCGGCTGCCAAGGAGCGACGCCCGGCCCGGGGCCACGCGCCCCAGGCGGCCGCCGCGCGCGCTTGACGGGATTCTTCCTGTGCCTGAATACATGAGTGCCTGCACTTGTGGGATTTCAGCCGGGCCAGGGGCTCCGCACTCTCATCCAAACTACCCAAGAGGATTCGCATGTCACGCACCCGCCTTCTCGCGACCCGCCTGCCGGGCCTTCTGGCCGCCTTCGTCCTGTGGGGCCTGGGCGCTGCAACTCTGGCTGCACGGGCGCGCGCCCAGGAGATCGACGTTACCCGCTACCACCGCGCCGAGCGGCTGCTGGCCTGGAACGTGGCACCGCTCATTGGCGGCGACGCGGTGGTGCCGCAGTGGATGGCCGGCGGCAACCGCTTCTGGTACCGGAACCAGACGAGCGACGGCGCAGAGTTCGTGCTTGCCGACCCCGCGCGGGGCACGCGGACGCTGCTCTTCGACCACGACCGGCTGGCTTCGGCGATGTCCGTGGCGGCCGACACGGCCTTCGAGGGGCGCAAGCTGCCGTTTCGGACGTTCGAGTTCGGGGCTGGCCCGGGCGGCGCCACCGCTCCCGACGAGGGCACGATCCGCTTCAACGCGAACGCGCGCGGCTTTTCGTGCGACATCGGCGCGTACGTGTGCGAGGTCGGCGACACGCTTGTGAACCGCACGCCGTACGTGCGCTCGCCCGACGGGCGGCTCGAGGCGTTTGTGCACGAGCACAACCTGTGGGTTCGGCCCGCCGAGGGGGGCGACTCGACGCAGCTGACCACCGACGGCGAGGAGTACTGGTCGTACGGGGTCACGGCGCCAAGGCCGTCGCAGATCACACTGTCGTTGCCGACGCGGCCGGTGCTCCAGTGGTCTCCCGATTCGCGCCGGATCGCGGTGCAGCGCATGGACGAGCGCAACGTGGAGCACATGCCGATCTACTCGGCGACCTCGCAGCGGCCCAAGCTGTACACCTATCCGTACGGCCTGCCGGGGGACTCGATCATTGCCATGTTCGACATCCACGTGGTCGACGTCGAGGGCGGACGGAACCTGAAGCTGGACGCGGAGCCGCAGCCGTACCTGACCTTTACCGCGACCGGCATGCGCGACTCGACCTGGGTGACGGTGAAGTGGAAGGAGGGCGGCGAGCGCCTCTACTTCGTGAGGGGGTCGAGAGGCGGCAAGACGGTCACGCTGTACGAGGCGGACCTGGAGACCGGCGCGGCCCGGCAGATCCTCGAAGAGAAGCGCGCAACGCACGTCGAGCTCAACCTGGACCTGATCGGCGGCCATCCCAACTGGGACGTGATCGCCGGCGGCGACGAGATTCTGTGGTTCTCGGAGCGGGACGGGTGGGGCCACCTATACCGCTTCGACGCCAACGGCGACCTGATCGCCCGGGTCACCGAAGGCCCGTGGACCTTCGGCGACCTTCTCAACATCGACGAGGCGGCGGGGCGCATCCACTTCACCGCGCGCGGCATGGAGCCGGGGCGCATTCCGACCATGGCCGACCTGTACGCCGTCAACCTGGACGGCACCGGGCTGGCCCGGCTGGGCGGCGAGGACGCGGACCACACGGTGCGCACAACCCCCGACGGCCGCTACTTCGTCGATTCCTGGTCGCGCCCCGACCAGCCGCCCGTCAGCGTTGTGCGCGACCGCACGGGGCGCGTCGTGCTCGAGCTTGAGCGCGCCGACGTGTCGCGGCTGGAAGAGGCGGGGTGGAGCGCGCCCGAGATCTTCGAGTACAAGGCGCGCGACGGCATAACCCCAATGTACGGCCTGATCTACAAGCCCTCGGACTTCGACCCCAACCTCGTCTACCCGGTGATCGACTACATCTATCCGGGCCCCTTCATTGGCAGCGTGGGGAGGTGGAACTTCGGCGGCGGGGCGCTGGGCGGCGCGCTTCGGGGCGACCAGGACGCATTGGCCGAGCTGGGATTCGTCGTCGTGCAGATGGACCACCTGGGCACCCCCTTCCGCTCCAAGGCAATACAGGACAACTACTGGGGCAACATGGGCGACAACGGCATCCCCGACCACGTTGCCGCGATCAAGCAGCTGGGCGCCCGCCACGCGTGGATCGACCTGGACCGCGTGGGCATCTACGGGCACTCGGGCGGCGGGTTCGCGTCCACCGACGCGATTCTTCGCCACCCCGACTTCTTCAAGGTGGCCGTCTCGACCGCCGGCAATCACGACAACCGCTCGTACCACGCCGCATACGCCGAGAAGTACCAGGGCCTGCTTGTGCGCGACACGGTTGCCGGCACCGACAACTACGCCAACCAGGTCAACGCCTCGCTGGCCGCAAACCTCAAAGGCAAGCTCTTCCTTATGACCGGGGACATGGACGACAATGTGCACCCCGCACTGACCTACCAGATGGCCAACGCATTGATCGCCGCTAACAAGACCTTCGACTTCCTTGTCCTGCCCGACCGCGCCCACGGGCTCAACGAGCCGTATGTGATTCGCCGCCGCTGGGACTACTTCGTCGAGCATCTGCTGGGGCTGGAACCGCCCGCAGACTACCAGATCCAGGCGCCGCCGGGCTGAGCGCGCCGCACGCCCCGAAAAGGACCGCAACATGAAGCTTCGACCGATCGCAAAAACGCTTGCGCCGCCGACAAGACTTGCGGAGTGTGCAAACCTTGCGCCGCGCACCAACCCTGCAGCGTCCGCAACCGTTGCATTGCCCGCAATCCTTGCATTGTCCGCAATCCTGCTCGCCGCCGCGCTTTCAGGCTGCAATCTTTCGCCGGGCAACGCCGCGCGCATAACCGAAGAGACCCGCACGCTCGCCACCTACCCGTTCTCGGAGCCCAACCCGGTCCCGATCCTGGCCACCGACCGGCGGTTGTACCCCTACCACACCTTCGAAGGGTACGCCGCGACTTCCGAGCCGCGGGACTGGAAGGTTGTAAGGATGGAGAACGACCTGATCCAGGTGTTCGTCCTTCCCGAGGTGGGCGGCAAGGTGTGGGGTGCGGTGGTGAAGGAATCGGGGCACGAGTTCATCTACCGCAACGAGGTCATGAAGTTCCGCGACATCGCGCTGCGCGGACCGTGGACGTCGGGCGGCGTCGAGTTCAACTTCGGCGTCATCGGCCACACCCCGGCGACCGCAACCCCCGTCGACTACGCGGTGCGCGAAAACGACGACGGCAGCGTGAGCACCTTCGTCGGCGCAATGGACCTGCCTTCGCGCACGCACTGGCGCGTCGAGGTCCGGCTGCCCCCCGACAAGGCCTACTTCGAGACCCGCGCGCTGTGGTACAACCCGACGCCGCTCGAGCAGCCCTACTACAACTGGATGACCGCGGCGGCCTTCGCCCAGGACGACCTGGAGCTCTTTGTGCCCGGCGGGTCCTACCTTGAGCACTCGGGCCGGGAGCGGCCATGGCCGGTCAGCGAAGAGGGCCGCTTTCTGCCGCTCTACCGCAACAACGACTTCGGCGGGCACAAGTCGTACCACGTGGTCGGCGAGCTCAACGACTTCTTTGGCGGCTACTACCACGACGACGGCTACGGATGGGGCCACTGGGCCCCCTACGAGGACATGCCCGGGCAGAAGATGTGGCTCTGGGCCCTGTCGCGCGAAGGCGGGGTGTGGGAGGAGCTGCTCACCGACACCGACGGCCAGTACGTCGAGTTCCAGGCCGGGCGGCTCTTTGTGCAATACCAGCCCGGCGATCATCGCAACCCGGTCACCGAGGCCGCGTTCGACCCGCTCGCGGC
>CBDCSB010000005.1:0-19571 GCA_965221305.1 Vicinamibacterales bacterium
ACGCCGGACGGTCTGCCGGTGGGGATCGAGTTCCTTGGCCGCCCCTTCACCGAGGCGATGCTGCTGCGCTTCGGCTACGCGTTCGAACAGGGGACGGGGCATCGTCGGCCGCCTGTGTTGGGGTCGCCGTAACCGGCCCGTCGGAGGGTTCGCGCGCCGGCGCTTAGCCCACCTGCAGATCGGCGCACCCGAACAGCCCGCCGGTTTCGTCCAGGAACCGCTCGCGCGCCAGCTCCAGATACTGTCCGTCGATGTCGAAGCCCACGCTGTTCCGTGCGGCGCGGGCCGCGGCGACCGAGGTCGTCCCCGTTCCCAGGAAGGGATCCAGCACCGTGTCGCCAACAAAGGAGAACATCCGGACCAGCCGGTTGGCGAGTTCAAGGGGATAGGGCGCCGGGTGATTCCGCGTCGACGCGCCGGGAATCGTCCAGATCTGCCGAAACCACTGACGATGCTCGGCTGCCGAGATCATGCTCAGCGCTCGGGCCGCCGGAGACGGACTGCGATATCCCCCCGGCTTCCGCTGCATGAGAATGAACTCGATGTCGTTCTTGATCACCGCATTGGGCTCGTAGGGCTTGCCGAGGAACCCGCCCCCAGAACCCATTTCGAACTTGGCGTTGGCGATCTTGTGCCAGATGACGGGCGCGAGATTGTCGAATCCCATCCGACGGCAGGCCTCCTGAATGCTCGCATGCAGTGGCACCACGACGTGGCGGCCGTACGCTCGGCGCGACAGACAGACATCGCCGACCACAATGACGAGACGCCCGCCGGGAACCAGGACGCGGTGGCACTCACGCCACACTCGGGTCAGCTCGGCGAGGAATTGGTCGTAGTCACCGATTGCACCCAGTTGGTCGGCGCCGTCGTTGTACTCCTTGAGAGTCCAATAGGGCGGGGAGGTGACGACTAGGTGAATCGACGCGTCGGGGAGCAGCGAGAGGTCGCGTGCGTCTCCTCGGAGGATCCGGTGCATAGTGGCGACTTCGTGGACTGCGGCCGCGACCCGTGCAGATTCCGCCGAGTCCCTGGCCATTTCCGGCAGGGCCGTCTTGAGAGCTCGGTCGGACAGGGTCAAGCGCGGCAGGTGCCGCTGCACCACCGCCTCCAGCCCCGAGTCCGGCGTGGCCAGATTCGAGCGTGTCATGGGCCGCGATCCAGTATCGGGTTCCTGTCCCGCACGTGAGCGACAAGCCGGTCGAAGAAGGGCGCCAATTCGTGGGCCCCCGATACGATGCGAGGACCCTCCGAAAAGTCGACCTCCAGGAACAGGGAGGCCTCGATCATTCCGATGCTCCACGATGGCGGACGACGACCGGAAAGGCGTGTGATCCGCTGCTTCAGAAGCTCCGACCATGAGCTCTGGTGAAGCGGGCTGTAGGAGTCCTCGGAGACATCGAAGAGCATGATGTAGCCTGTCACGATCTCGGGTGAGTACATCTGGACGTTGGTGACTTCGCCGATCAGGTCGTCGACGCGATTCGGCACCGTTCCGCCGAGGTTCTTGAGAAGAGACTTCAGCGAAATCGCCAGTCGGGGCTTGTCGTCCATGCTCCACGCGACGTCCCAGGACTTCGCCCGTGCACCCCCGGGCAGTCTGGCCTCCGCGACTGCTCCCGTGAGCCCCCGCGCAGCCAACTCCGCGATGCAGAGCTGGGCAAGATCCTCCAGCCTCTTGGTCGACGTGGTCTTCCGCTCCACGACCGCGATGCGGTAGAGAGAGTCGACAGCGTCTTGAAGGGTCATGGCGGTTCCGCGCGAAGGTAGAGGACTCTTCAAGGTATGTCGGATCCATGGGCGCGGGAATGCTCAGATGCGCCAACTTGAGCCCGCGCGGCGCTCACACCGATTCTTCCGGTGGGCGGTCCCCGTTCAGCGCCCCGCCTCGCCGCCCTCGGAAACCGGATCTGCGGCCAGCTCCGCCAGCAGCTCGCGCACGACGTCGATCACGAACTCGGGCGTCTCGTACGGGTAGTTGTGGCCGGTGCCCGGCGGGGTGTGAACGAGTCGGGCTGCGCTTGAGACGTGGAGGTACCTGAGGCGCGTGCGCTCGAAGAAGTTCTTGGCGCGGCTCGCGGCGGGCTCGTCCATGCCCAGCGGATCGATGAGGGGATCCATGGACTCGTTTGGAACGACGACCAGGACGGGCATGTCGCCGAGTTCGCCGTCGTAGACGACGAGGTCGGGGGCCGCCGACAAGACGGTGCCCGGGCCGAACTCCTGGAAGATCGAGGCTGTGGCGAACGAGGTGGACGGGCGCCGGGCGTTGGCCGCCATCGCGTCGCCGACGTCGGCGAGCAGAAGGCGCTGCTTGCGCACGATCTCGCCGATCTCGGTCTCGGTCTCGGCCAGCGCGACTTCGGGGTTGGTCCAGCCGCCGAAGATCTTGTCGATTCCCTGGCGCTCGGCGTCCCGGACCAGCCCGTCGAGCGCCGCGGCCCCGAAGGCGGGGGCGTAGACGAAGGCGTCGGGCGGCGACGCGTCGAGGAGGACGACGGCGGCAGTGCGCTCGGGGTGGCGGCGCGCGAAGTTGGCGGCCAGCAACCCGCCGTACGAGTGTCCCGCCAGCAGGAAGGGGCCCCGCTCGCCGGCGTTCTCCAGCAGCGTCGCGAGTTCGACCGCCTCGGTCGCGGTCCGGCGCGGGTATGGCCCCGGATCGCTCCAACCCGTGCCGGGACGGTCGAATACAATCGAGCGCGTCTCCGCGCGAATCGCGGTGTGGAGGTGGTGGAGGGCCAGGCCCTGCGCGTGGCCCCCCGGGATCCACACGACCGTCGGCCCGTCGCCGGCGTCGCCCTCGGCCAGGATGTGCATGCGGTACCCCCCCACGTCGACCAGCGCGCCCGGGGGCGGATGCGCCAAGGCCAGTCGCCGGATCTCGATCATGGAAACGGCGGCGGCGGCCACGACCAACACCGAGACGGCGGCGACGAGCACTCCCAGCGCCCTGGCAAGCCGCGCCCGGCTGGTGCGAGGCCCGGTGCGGGGCCGCCGCGAGCCCAGGAGCAGCAGCGCCCCGACCGCGGCGACGATCGCTCCGGCGAATACGCCGCCCCACGGGTGCGAGAGCAGGGAATAGAAGGGAGTCAGCATGGTGGGGCTCCTGGGGGAGGGTCCATGAACGCCCCTACTCCGTCGCCCGCCGCGCGGTGCGCACGGGAAGGATGATTCGCGACGGACGCTCCCTGCTGTGGTAGATGATCTGCCGCGCGGTGTTCCACACGGTGTCGGTCGCGACCGGATTGCCGGTGTTCTGGTTGGGCGCGATGTGCGGATAGGCGCTGCTGGTCAGGTCGATTCGGATCTTGTGCCCGGGTTGGAACGCGTGGGCGATGTGGCCAAGGTCGATCTCGTAGCGGGCGACCTCGCCGGGGGTCAGAAGCTCTTCGCTGTCGAAGCCGTTCCGGTACCGCGCGCGAACGACGCCGATGCTGGGGCCAAGGTTGACCGCCCTGCCGTCGGGATGGACGTCCATGATGCTCGCGACGAAGTCGGTGTCGCGAGCGTCGGTGGCGGCGTGGAACTCGATCACGACCCGGCCCACGATCTCGACGGCCTCCTCGACCTCTTCGCTCGTATAGACCAGCACGTCGTCGCGGCGGTGCAGCGGGGTGCGGTCCTCGCCCAGAAACACAGGGCCGATGGACGATGGCACCGGGCGCTTGGGGTCGAAGGTGAACTGGTCCGGGGGCGTGTCGGCGGCCGGCGGCGACCAGGAGAGCGCGCCGTCTCCGACGATGGAGTTGGCGTTGCCGCCGCTGGTGAGGTAGAGACTGGTCGCCTGAACGTCGGCGGGCGGGTATTGGTCGAACTCTCGCCACTCTTCGGCGCCGACCACGTAGACCCGGGCGCGCGGCTGGTCGTAGCTGTCGGCGCTGCCCTTCAGGTAATGGTCGAAGAAGGCGAGGTGCTCGGCCTCGTTGTCCACAATTGCGTGGGGCTCGAACTCCATGTCGCCCAGGGTGAGGGTGCCGCCGATGAAGGTCTCGGCGTGGCCCCAGGGACCCGCCAGCATGTACTGCTCGCCTGCGGCCGGCGAGTGGGCCATCATGCCGTCCCAATAGAACATCGCTCCCGGCTGGTCGCCGTCGAACCAGCCCGTGACGTGCAGCACCGGCAGGTCGAGCGCCCCGAAGTCGTCGTCCGTGAAGTACAGGCGCTGCCAATACTCGTTCATGGTGGAGTTCTCGAGGAACTCGTTGAAGAGCGGCATGTCCCGACCCATCACATCGTCCTGCGTGATCAGCGGCCGGTGCCAGTAGACGGATTCCATGTCGGCCCCAGCCGTGTTCGTCTGCATGTTGCGCCCCGAGGTGCTGTTGATCCAGTCCAGCGCCCAAGCCATCATCCACGCGCCCCCGTAGTACGGCAGTTCGTGCATCCAGCGTCCGGCGGCGGCGGTGGCGACCATGCACTTCAGAGACGGAGGACGCTCGCGCGCCGCGAGCCACTGGTCGGTCCCCAGATACGACACCCCGGCGGTGCACACGTCGCCGTTGGACCAAGGCTGGGCCGCCATCCACTCAATCGTGTCGTAGCCGTCCTCGCCCTCCTGGAAGAAGAAGTCGAACTTGCCGTCCGAGTCGCCCCGGCCGCGCACGTCCTGGATTGCGACCGCGTAGCCGCGCTCCGCGAAGTACGTGGCCCAGCCGGCCATGCTGAAGTCGCCCGCGACCATCGTCTTCAGGTAGGGGGTGCGGACGATGATGGTCGGGAACGGCCCCCCTTCGGCGGGCATCCACACGTCGGCCGAAAGTTCGACGCCATCGCGCATTGGGGTGCGCACGTCGAACATGCGCTTGACCTGGTCGGTCTGGGAGGAGGCCGCAGGGGCGGGCGCGGCGACCATGGTTGCGAGCGCAAGGGCGGCAAGCGTGCGCGCCACCGGGGACGTGCGCGAGCGGAGCGCGGGCCGCTGATCATTCCGTGACATGCTGTGCCTCCTTTTGGGGCGACGTGCGCGTGGCGTGGACGCCAGAATAGGCGCTCCGTGCAGGTTCCTCAAGCTGGACCTGCCTAGATTTGAGCGACCTCACCTAGGACCACGACGATCACGACGGTTGGAAGCCAATGCCACGCCGCGCGGGTCGGACCCAAGCGCAGGACCGGGACAGGAAGGACCAAGACGACTTCGAGCGGCGGATGGCCGGCGTCGCCCGCCTCCCCGAGCGTGACCGTCTGGTCGAGGAAGCGGTCGTCGGGGCCGAGCGCGGGGCGATGGTGCGCGAGGGCTCGGCTCGACCGGGGAGCGCAGGGGAGGCAGCCGCCGCACCGACAGCGTCGCGCGTCGAGATCGGCTCCGTGGTCGGGCTGAACCGCCGACAGGCGGACGCGTTGCGGGGCGGCGACATTGCGATTGACGCCCGCCTGGACCTGCATGGCCTCTCGCGCCGGGGGGCGGCGGGCAAGGTGGCCGCGTTCCTAACCCAGTCCGCCCGGCGCGGCTCTCGCTGCGTGCTCGTCATTACAGGGCGGGGAGGGCGGGGGCGTGATCCGCTCGCCAAGGCCCGGGGCGTGCTGCGCGCGGGGCTGGAAGGGTGGCTGAACAGGCCCGCAATCCGGCCGCTCGTGCTGGCGTGCGTGCCCGCGCAGCGCAGGCATGGCGGCCAGGGAGCCTTCTACGTGCTGCTGCGGCGGAGTCGGCGCTAGGCGGCGTGCGCATAAACGTCCCTGCCGTGCGCATATTCCTGCAAACGGTTGTTGCGCATCTACTTGCGCTGTGCGCATAAGCGCCACGTCCACCCCCACTACCCTCCCGGATTCACCATCACCGTGACATGCGTCGGGTGCTCCGCGGACCTGTACACCCGCTTCGTCGCCTTCGCAAAGTCCGCCTCGACCGCCTCGAAGATGTTCGGCACCCAGGTCTGGGGGTTGCGGTCGATCAGGGGGAACCACGTGCTCTGGACCTGGACCATGATCCGGTGGCCGGGCAGGAAGCGGTGGTCGCGGTCGCGCAGGCTGATCGTGTAGGGGGTGACTTCGTTCGGGACGACCGGCTCGGGCTCGCGGAAGCTGTTGCGGAAGCGCGCGCGGAACACCTCGCCCGCGACCATGTACTGGTAACCCCGGAGCGCCGGGTTGGGGTGATCCTCGGGGTACACGTCGATCAGCTTCACGATCCAGTCGGCGCCGCCGCCGCTCGTGGACGCGTAGAGGTGGGCCACGATGTCGCCGGTGATCGCGAATCCGTCCTCCAGGGGCTCCGACTCCCAGGTCAGCACGTCGGGCCGGCCGTCGACGAAGCGCTGGTCTTCGGCCTGCCACAGGTGCCAGCGGTCGTAGTGGATGGGGCGGTACTGGAAGGGCACCGGCTTGTCGGGGTCGGATACGTACTCGTCGTACGCGACGGCGTCGGCGTCGGCGTCGGCCCGGGCTTCGGCGCCGCTCTCGGACTCGGTCGGCGGGTCGAACGAAACGCGCCCGCCGGCGCGCAGGTAGATGTTGCGCGGCTCCATGCCCCGGGCGGGCCAGCTGTCGTAGTGCCTCCACTCGTTGGAGCCGGTCTGGAATGTGATCGCCTCGGCAGGGGGCAGCGAGCCCTTGTCCTTCAGCCAGTAGGCGAACCAGGGGGCGTGGATCTCGTCGCGGAAGTGGCGCGCCGTGGCGCTTCCCAGGTCGAACTCGTGCACCATCCGGCCGACCTCGTCGAAGGTCCAGCCGCCATGGCGCCAGGGGCCCAGCACGAGAAAGTTCTCGTTGTCGCGGTCGTCCTCCTCCAGCTGCTTGTACACCTCGATGGGGCCGTAGAAGTCCTCGGCGTCGTACCAGCCAGTCACGTGGAGCGCGGGCACGGTCATGCCCTGCAGGTACGGGAACACCCCGCACATCTCGGTCTCCCAGTACTCGTCCATGTTGGGGTGCGCCACGTAGTCGTTCCACATGCGCGACTTGCCCAGCAGGATTTCGCGGTTGACGCGCGACAGCGGACCCATCGCCAGGTACCGGGCGTACTTGTCCCAGGCGCCCTCCGGGGGCTGGTCCTCGACGGGCATCTCCAGCCGGACCGCGGCCTCGTAGGCGTAGTGGAGACGGAAGGCGCCGTTGTGGTGGAAGTCGTCTCCGATGAACATGTCGGCGCACGTCGCCTGCGGCGAGACGGCGGCCAGGGCGGGGTGGGGGTCCACCATGGCGCGCGTGGCGAGGAAGCCGCCGTACGAGATGCCCCAAGTGCCCACGCGTCCGTTGTTGCCGGGCACATTGTTGACCAGCCACTCGATGGTGTCGTAGAAGTCGGTGGACTCGTCGGTGCCGTCGACGTCCCCGGGCCGCCGGTTGGGGCCCAGCGCAACGAAGTCGCCCTCGGACTCGAAGCGCCCGCGCACGTCCTGCAGGACGAAGATGTACTCCTCGTCGAAGAACTCCTCGTACCAGTCCAGCCGGATCGAGTAGTCCTGCTCCTGCGGGTTGGCGTAGTAGGGCGTGCGCTCGAGCATGATCGGGAGCGGCTCGGTCTGGCCCCGCGGGACGTAGACCTCGGTGTGAAGCCGCACCCCGTCGCGCATGGGGACCATCACGTCCCACTTGGGCTCGAAGACAGCCGCGAGGTCGAGGTCGACGCGGTCCTCGTAGCCGTACCGCGTCATCGGCTCTTGCTGGGCGGCGACCGGGCCGACGGTGACGGCGGTGGCCAGCAGGCCTGCTGTTGCCCCTAATGTAAATCGCACTTTACATAATGTCATCTTGACCTTACACTCCGGCGTTCGCGGAACGGGCGGACGGGGCGTCCCGAGCCGCAGACCGGCGCGAACGACCCCGTGACAAGCACAGCCCCAACAGCGTAGCCTTGGGAGTGCAGCCATGCCAATCCACAAGGATGAATCGCACCCGGAAACCATTCGAAACCGGAGCCGCCCATGTCAACCGCGCCGTCGATGTCAGCCACACCGCGAACCGTCGCCTTCTCGCTCGCAATCCCTGCCGTGGCCCTCGTCGCCCTGAGCTGCCAGCCCAGTCCCAGCAACGAGCCCGCCTACAGGCAGGACCCCGCCGAAGGCCAGGCGTTCCGCCTCAGATCCGACGTCGAAGCGGCCGTTCCCGCCCGTGCAGAGGCGTTCGCAGCCGACCCCGCCGACGACCATGCCCGGTGGGCCTACGCCGACATCCTCTTCAAGCTGGGCGACATGTGGGAGGCCGACCAGGTGATCGCGCCGCTCGCCAGTCCCTCGTCTTCGAACGTCGACGACCTGCGCCTCGCCGCCCGCCTGGCGTACGTGCTCGGCGACTACGAGCGCGCGGAGCCGCTCTACCGCAGGATGCTGGAGCTCGCGACCGAGGGCACCGAGCACCACGACGACGCCACCCGCGGCCTCGCCCTCACCTGGTACCAAACCAACCAGTTCGCAAGGGCGGGCGAGCTCCCCGCACCCGAGGACCGCGAGGGCATCTCCAGCCTGATCGCCTTCATGCAAGCCTTCCAAGGCGAACCCTACACGGTCGAGTGGGCCACCGACGAGCGAATCGCCCACCTGCCCATGACCAACGACATCACCCAGCCGGGCGCCCTCCCCCTCGTCGAGCTCCAAGTAAACGGCCAGACCGTCTCGCTAATCCTCGACACCGGCGGCGACCGTCTCTACCTCGACCGCGGCATCTACGCCAGCCTGGGCCTCGACACCCTCGTCACCCGCCAGGCGCGCTACGCATACACGGGCGGCGAGACGGTCGAAGAGCCCCTCGGAGTTGCCCGGACGTTGACCATGGGCAATGTCACCCTGGCCAACGTGCCCGTCGTGGGCGCTACCTGGAAGGAGCTTGGCCAAACCAGCGACGGCGTCCTCACCACACAGATCCTTAGGCAGTTCCTCAGCACAATGGACTACGACAACCGCCGCATAACCCTGCGCGAACGCACTCCCCAGGCCCGTGCACAAGTCATGCAAGCCCTGGGCGACGACCCCCCGGTCCAGGCACCCTTCTTCATGACCACAACACACCTAATGTTCGCCAAGGGCAGCCTCAATGGCCGCGAGGGCATCAACTACTTCCTCGATTCGGGCCTCGCGATGAGCATGCCCATGATCCTGGTCGACGAAACCATCGAGCTCCTCGGCCTCGAAACCAACGCCATCCCAAACACCCCCTACCACTGGACCGCCATTGAGTCGCACGGCCTAAACAGCCTCGTCAAAGGCCCCACCCAGGCCCTCGGCAACGTCTTCGTCGAAGAGGACTTCTTCTGGCAGGCCGGCTTCATGGCCGACGCCCTCATCTCGCATCAATACCTATGGCCCCTGGGCTCCTGGACCATCGACTTCGACAACATGACCTACTACTTCCCGGCTCAGGAGTCAGAGGAGTGAGAGCGCGCCCCAGTCCCTCCGGCTCCCGCCCCACGCGCCTTCGCTTCGGCCCCGGTCTCGCATTCGCGCCTGCCGGATGCGCGGCGCCGCGTGCCCGGAAATCACCGGTTCAGCCGCCGCGCGACGAGCTCATAGGACCGCCATCATGAACGCCGCCCGCACCATCCTCCCCGCCGTCGCGCTCCTTGCCACGGCCGCCGCCGAGGCCGCCGCACAGGTCACGATCCATCGCGATCCGTGGGGCGTGCCCCACATCTTCGCCGACGCCGAAGAGGACGGGTTCTACGGTCTCGGCTACGCCCAGGCCGAGGATCAGCTCGAGGTCGTCCTGAGGATGTTTCTGGCGGGACGGGGCCAGATGGCGGCGGCGTTCGGCGACGGGACGACTTCGGGCTTCGGCGGGCCGCCCACCGCGAATGCCGTGGCCACCGACATCCAGTCGCGCATGTGGCGGCACGTCGAGGAGGCGCAGGCGGGGTGGGAGCGCCTGAGCCCGCAGCTGCAGCGCAACTACGCGCACTACGTGGCGGGCATGGAGGCCTGGATGCGCGAGCACCCGGACCGCACCCCCGACTGGGCGCCCGACCTCGAACCCTGGGACCCGGTGGTGCTGTCGCGCTTCGTGCTGTGGCCCGGCTACCAGGCCGGCCAGGGCCTGCAGGACTGCGCGCGGGGCGGCGTCCAGCTGGCGGCCGCCGACCGTGACGCGGTGGCGCGGTCGGTCCACGCCGCGTCCAACGCGTGGGTGCTGGCCCCATGGCGAACGCGAGACAACGCCATGATCGTGCTGAGCGACCCCCACGGCGGAATCGACGGGGCGTTCACCTACGAATCGCGCATGCACGCGGGCGACGTTCACGCCGCCGGCTACTCGCTGGGCCCGATGCTCATCCTTACCCACACCCGCGACGTGTCCTGGGGCATGACCACCGGCGCCCCCGACGTCGCCGACTGCTACGAGGTCGAGGTCGACCCGGCCGACTCGCTGCGCTACCGCTACGACGGCGAATGGCGCCGGATGGAGACGCGCGACGTCGCCATCGAGGTGCGGGGCGGCGACCCGGTCGCGCGGACCTTCGCCTACACCCGGCACAACGACGTGCTCTCGCCGGTGGTCGCGCGGCAGGACGGCAAGGCCTACGTGGTGAGCACGTCGTACATGCACACCGCCGGCGACTTCGACCAGGAGGTCTACGAGATCAACCGCGCCGCCAGCATCGCAGACGTGAAGCGGGCCATGCGCAGGCTGGGCATGTTCCCGCAGAACGTTGTGTTCGGCGACCGCCACGGCGACTCGTGGTACATTCGCGCGGGCCGCACCCCGTCGCGCCCCGGCGGCCACGACTGGAACCGTCCCGTGCCCGGCAACACCTCGGCGACCGCATGGCTCGGGATCCACCCGCTGGAAGACCTTGTGCAGCTCGAGAGCCCCGCCGCGGGCTACATGCAGAACAACAACATCGCGCCCGACGAGATGCTCGAAGACAGCCCGCTCACCGCCGAGCGCTACCCGTCGTACATCTTCAACGACTTGCCGGGCCGCCGGAACACGCGCGGCGTGCGCGCCGTCGACGTGCTTTCGGGCGCGTGGGACTTCACCTTCGAGGATGCGGTCGAGCTGTCCCTCGACGAGATGTGGGTCGGCACCTCGGCCTGGCAGAGGGCGCTCCGGCAGGCGCTCAACGCGGACCTCGACCGCGTTCGGGACGCCCCGCCCCGGTTCCGCACGCTCGCGGCCCGCATACTCGGCTTCGACGGCCACGCCCGCCACCAGTCCCGGGCCGCGCACGCATACCTGGTGTGGCGCGAACAGATCTTCGCCCTGCCCGATCTGGACGAAGCGGCCCGCGCGGCCCTCACCGACCCGCTCTGGGAGAAGGCCCCGGTCCCGGCGGCCCTGCTGCCCCGCCTGCTCGACGCTCTCGACGCCACCGCCACCTTCATGCTCGACCGCTACGGCACGATCGACCGCACCCTGGGCGATGTCTTCCGCATTGGCCGCGGCGGCCGCACCTGGCCCCTGGGCGGCCTCTCGATCGTGCCGCCCGCCGGCAGCGGCGCAGGGTGCGCGCCCGAATTGGCCTGCGTGTTCACCCTGCGCGCCATGAGCACCTTCAGCTCCCCCGACTCGCTGGGCCTTCGCCACGTCGAGATCGGCTCGCGGCTCCTGCGGCTGGTCCAGTTCACCGACCCAATCCGGTCGTACACCCTGCACAACTTCGGCCAGAACGAGAGCCCCGACTCGCCCCACTACGTCGACCAGGCCCAGCTCACCAGCGAGCGCCGCCTGAAGCCGACCTACTTCGATCCCGCCGAGCTAATGCGCCATGTGGTCTCGACCAAGGTCCTCGACGTCAGCGTGCCGTGAGCTCGTCGCCCGCACCGAAATCGCCCGGGATCTCGTACCAGTCGATGCGCCTCGTCTCAGGGTCACACCCCCACCACCCCCACCGCCGCCCCGTCGCCGCTCCCCAGCCTTAGCGTGGCGGGGGGCGCCACCTCGCGGCGCACGTAGCCGAGCCCGACAACCTGGCCGTGCCGGGGCGAGTCCGCCACCGAGGTCACGCGGCCCCGCGCCTTGGTCCCGCCCGCCTCGAACAGTTCGGCGCCGGGTCGCGCGGCGGCGTCGCCGAAGCGCAGCGCGCGCAGGTGCCAGTTGACCCGGCCCCGGTGGCGGATCCGCACGATCACTTCCTGGCCGGTGTAGCAGCCCTTGTCGTGGTCGAACGCGACGTCGGCCAGGCCCGCTTCGACGGGGATCGTGCCGTCGTCCATGTCGACGCCGAACTCGGGGAGGCCGGCCTCGACCCGCAGCGTGTCCCAGGCGCCCGAGCCGACCGGGACCGCGCCGTGCTCTCGCAGCCGGTCCCGCACGGCCGCCGCCCGGTCCGCGCCGACCCACACGTCCCACGACGGGACCTGGCGCACGCCACGCGCGACCAGCGCGCCGCCGCCGAGGGGGCCGCCGCCCAGCAGCACGAATCCGTCCGCGGGTCTTGCGCCCAAGGCCGCCGCGACCGCCTTGCCCGCGCCGGGGCCCACCACCGTGAGCAGCCGGGCAGCCGCGCCAAGGTCTTCGACTTGCGCAAGCCTCGGGGGGAGATACCGCTTGAAATGGGACATGACCGCCGCGTGCGCAGCTTGGGCGATGCTCAGCCCCAACCCTACCTGGCCGTCGGCGCCTAGCCAGAGCGCAACCAAGTCGGTGACCATGCGGCCCTTTGCGGTCAGAAGGGTCCCGTACACGGCTTCGCCACGCGGGGGCTCGCCCGTCGGCGGCGGGGGAATGCGGCTCGTCGCGATGCCGTTGAGCATCTGGGCCGGGGCGCGCCCATGCACGCGCAGCAGCCGCCGGTCCGCGCGCACGACGACCCCGCACCCGTCCACCGCCGCCCGGTACTCTGCAGCGGGGTCGCCGTAGTGGCGTTGGGGGGCAGGTGGAGGCCGTTCGCGGTCAGCGGCCAGCGGCGCCTGCTCGCGTCCGGCGGTCGGCGGGGCACGCTCGCGGTCAGCGGCCAGCGGCGCCTCCTCGCGCTTCGCAGCCGGCGACGCAGCCACGGGCCTACTTCACCTTGCCGTTCTTGAGCTCGTGCAGCAGCGCCTCGACGCGCTGGACGTCGCGGGCGGCCGGCGCGAAGGTCAGGTACGTCTCCAGCTGGGTCACCGCCTCTTCGGCACGCCCGAGCCGCGCCAGCAGGTAGCCCCGGTCGCGGATCTGCGTGGGCGCGGTTGGCCGCACGATCAGAATCCGCTCGACGGCCGCCAGCGCGCGGGCATGGTCGCGCGTCCGATGGTAGATGCCCTTCAGGTTCAGCAGCAGCCGCACGATCATGTCCCGCCTCGTGGCGGTCTTCAGGTGCCGGTCGTCGAGCCTCACCACGCCGCCGTGCTGCCGGTCGAGAATCTTCTGCGCCTCGGACCGCAGACGCACCTTGCCGCCATGGAACGGATCGATCAGAAACTCGACCGCCTCGCCCCGGTAGCGCACCAGAAAGTGTCCCGGGAAGTTGACGCCCTCCATGGGCAGATTCAGGCGCCAGGCCACTTCCAGAAGGATGATTCCAAGGGTGAGCGGAATCCCGAGGCTGCGATCCAACACGTCGTTGAGGAACGAATTGCGCGGGTCGTGGTAATGGTCGCGATTTCCGCGCAGCTTGCGGACCCCGAACAGGTTCTTGAGCGTCTCGGTCAGCACAACCGGCGGCGCGTGCTCCGACCCGAGCCGGTCGCGCACCTCTTCGGCGAGCATGTCCAGCCGCACCCGGTAGCGGTCCACCGGAAGCTGGACGTACTCCTCGCGCGCGACCAGCAGCGCCGCCCGGGCGAGGTCGATGTCCTCGTCGGGACGCTCGATCTCGCGGGCGAACTCCTGCCGCGCCGACCAGGCGGGCGCGTTCATGTGCAGAATCCGTCGTTCGTCATGCCATGACGATGGGCACCGCCCGCGCCGATGTAAACCCCGGCCGGGGCCGGGGCGTCCGGTCCCCTGCCGGCACGGGGCGCCCGGCCGCAGTCCCGGCCGGGGGGCGTCCGGTTAGATTCCGAACATGAGCGCACCGCCCCGCGACCAGAGGCCCGCGATCAGGCTCAGCACGCTGTCGCACGGCGCCGGCTGAGCCTGCAAGCTCGGCCAGGCCGAGCTGGCGCAGGTTCTGCGTCACCTGATTCCCACCGACGACCCTCGCGTGCTGGTCGACGCGCGCACGAGGGACGACGCGGCCGTGTACCGTCTTGCCGACGGGCGCGCCCTGGTCGTCACGCTCGACTTCTTCACGCCGATCGTCGACGATCCGTACGACTTCGGCCGCATCGCCGCCGCGAACGCGCTCTCCGACGTGTACGCGATGGGCGGGCGGCCCCTCTTCGCGCTCAACCTGCTGTCGTTCCCGAGGAAGCTTCTCGCAGAAGGGCTCGCCGAAGAGATCGTGCGCGGAGGGGCCGACAAGGCGCGCGAGGCGGGGATCGCGGTGCTCGGCGGCCACTCGATCGACGACGCCGAGCCCAAGTACGGGATGGTCGCGGTGGGCGAGGCCGACCCCGACACCATGCTCTCGAACGACCGCGCCGCGCCTGGCGACGACCTGGTGATCACGAAGCCGCTCGGCTCGGGGATCGTGGCCACGGCGATCAAGGCGGGCGCGTGCCCCCCGGGCGTGCTGAAGGCCGCAGTCGAGACGATGGCGCACCTGAACCGCAACGCTTCCGAAGCCGCGCTGGGCGCCGGCGCCCGCGCCGCCACCGACGTCACCGGGTACGGCCTGGTGGGGCATCTCGGCAACATGCTGCGCGCGTCGGGCGCGTCGGCGCGGATCGAGGCGGCCGCCGTGCCGGTGCTGGACGGCGTGGCCCAGCTGGTCGAGGGCGGCCACGTGCCGGGCGGCACGCGTCGCAACCAGGACGACGCCGCCGACGCGGTGCGCTACGGGCCCGAAGTCTCCGACCTCATGCGCATCGTGCTCTGCGACGCGCAGACTTCGGGCGGCCTGATCATCGCGTGTCCGCCCGACCGCACCCCCGCCCTGATGGCCGAGCTCGCGGCGCGGGGCGAGCGGGGGGCCGTGATCGGGAAGGTGGGCGCGGGCCCCGCCGGGCGGATCCGGGTCTAGCCGGGCGCGGCGTCCGGCCGCCGACGGCCCCCGGCAATCGCGCGGAGCCGCGCCCGGCCGCCGACGGCCCCCGGCAATCGCGCGGAGCCGCGCCCGGCCGCCGACGGCCCCCGGGCAACCGCGCGGAGCCGCACCCGGCGAGTCTTGCGCCTCTACGCCTGGATCGGCGCCACCTCCTCGGGCCTCACCGTGGCGCGCGCGGCGACCTTCTTCTTCGCGGGGCGGCGGATCGACAGCTCCACCACCCGGTGCAGATCCTCGACCAGGTGGACGGTGAGCGAGTTCCGCACCGTGTCGGGCAGGTCTTCGAGGTGCGCCTCGTTCTCCTGCGGCAGGATGATCTCGTTGATCCCGGCGCGCACCGCGCCCAGGACCTTCTCCTTCACGCCGCCGATGGGCAGCACGCGGCCCGTAAGGGTGAGCTCTCCGGTCATGGCCAGGTCGGAGCGCACCTTGCGCCCCGACACGGCCGAGATGAGCGCGGTCGCCATCGTGATCCCGGCCGAGGGTCCGTCCTTGGGGACCGCGCCGGCGGGCACGTGGATGTGGATCTCGCGCTTGTCGAGCGCCTCGGCGTCGATGCCCAGCGTGCGGCAGTTGCTCTTCGCGTAGGACAGCGCCGCCCTGGCCGACTCCTTCATCACGTCGCCCAGCTGGCCGGTCAGCACCAGGCCGCCCTCGCCGGGCATTACGCTGGCCTCGACGAACATGATGTCGCCGCCCATGGGCGTGTAGAACATGCCCGTGGCCACGCCCGACGCGTCCTCGGCGGCCCGGCGCTCGGGGAACACGCGGGGACGCCCGAGCAGATCCTTGGCGGTCGCGCGGGCGATCTCCATTCCGTCGCTCTCGTCCGACGCGATCTTGCGGGCCACCTTGCGGCCCAGCTTGCCCAGCTCGCGCTCCAGCTGCCTGACCCCCGCCTCGCGCGTGTAGTTCTGGATCACGCTCAGGATCGCGTCGTCGCCGACCGTGAGCTCGTCCTCGTGAAGCCCCGACTCGCGCAGCTGGCGGGGCAGCAGGTACCGCCTGGCGATCTCCAGCTTCTCCTTCTCGGTGTAGCCCCGGAACTCGACGGTCTCCATCCGGTCGCGCAGCGGCGGGGGAATGCGGTCCTCGTAGTTGGCCGTGGCGATGAACAGCACCTCGGACAGATCGAACGGCACGCCCAGGTAGTGGTCGATGAACGTCGAGTTCTGCGCCGGGTCGAGCACTTCGAGCAGCGCCGAGCTGGGGTCGCCCTGGAAGGACACGCCCAGCTTGTCCACCTCGTCGAGCAGGAAGACCGGGTTCTTGGTGCCAGCCTCCTTCATGCCCTGCACGATCCTGCCCGGCATGGCGCCCACGTAGGTGCGCCTGTGCCCGCGAATGTCGGCTTCGTCGCGCGCGCCGCCCAGCGAAATGCGCACGTACTTGCGCCCCACCGACCGCGCGATCGACTGGGCGATGCTGGTCTTGCCCACTCCGGGCGGCCCGGCGAAGAGCAGAATCGGGCCCTTGCCCCCGTCGCGATGCATGTCCTCGGCGTCGTCCGGTTCGTCGCCGTCGGCGGGGTCGGGGGCTTCTTCGGGGACATCCGTCTCCGACGACCCTGCCGCTGCGTCGGGGAGATCGTCGCCCGGCACCTCCGCCGCCCCGTTGCCGTCCGCGGCCGCCTCGCCGTCCGGCGCCCCTGCGTCCGCCGCGCCGTCCGGCGCCTCGCCGCCGCCCGCCTCCGCCTCGCCGTCCCCGGAAGCGTCGCCATCCTCCCCCTCGTCCGGCTCCGCGAAGCGGTCCTGCTGGAGCTTCCGCACGGCCAGGAACTCGAGCACCCGGTCCTTCACGTCCTCCAGCCCGTAGTGGTCCTCCTCCAGGATCTCTTCGGCGCGGTGCAGATCGAGCTTGTCGTCGGTCCGCTCGCTCCAGGGCAGCTCGGTCACCCAGTCCAGATAGGTGCGGATCACCTGGTACTCGGCCGACTGGGGCGCCGTGCGGTTCAGACGCCGCAGCTCGCGCTCGACCTCGTTCCTCGCGGTTTCGGGCAGCTCCAGCGCCGCGATCCGCTCGCGCAGCTCGTCGGCCTCTTCGCGCTCGCCCTCCTCGCCCAGCTCCTTGCGGATCTGCTTCATCTGCTCGCGCAGCAGCATCTCGCGCTGACGCTCGCCCAGCTCCTCCTGCACCTTGGCCTGGATGTCCTCGTGGGCCTCGATCCGCACCAGCTCGCGCTCGACAGCCACCAGGGCGGCACGCATGCGGTCCTCGTCGCCAAGCGTCTCCAGCAGCTCCTGCTTCTCTTCGGTCTTCAGCTCCAGGTAGAAGGCCACCAGATCGGCGAACGCCCCGGGCTCGTCGACGCCCTGGATCAGCTGGTTCAGCGCCTCGGCCGACACGCCGCGCCGGGTGCCGAGCTCGGCGGCCCGCTCCCGCAGCTCCTTGTCGAGCGCCTTGAAGCCGGGGTCGTCCTTGTCCGAGGGTCCGTGGCGCTCGATCGCGACCAGCGTGGCGCGCAGCATCGATTCGCCGTAGTCGGTGTACTGGAGCGCGCGCGCCCTGGCTTCGCCCTGCACCAGCAGCTGGATGCCGCCCCTGACCCGGTGCGTCTGGATGATGCGCACGACCGTGCCGACCCCGTAGAGGATCTCCGGCTCGGGCTCGTCCTGGTTCTGGTTCTGCGCGACCGCGAACAGTCGCCGGTCGCTCTCTAGGGCTTCCTGAACGGCCTCGACTGTGCCGGGCCGTCCCGCAGAAATGGGCACCGCGACGCCCGGGTACACCACCGTGTCCCGCAGCGGCAGCACGGGAAGGGAAAACCGTCGACTCATGGAATGTGACCTCTCGTCGCCCGTAGGCATGATCGCCCGAGGGCGACCGTTGCAGGCTGTCGTGATGACGTCGAGGGGCTTCGGCGCCTGCGCCCCCACTCCCCTCATCGCCCTGTCCGGGTTGGGCCGCGCCAGCCCCCCTCCGCACCGCAACCGCGCGGCCCGGAAGCGCGCCTGCGCGACCGCCAAACCCGCTACCAGTGCACAAACCTTGCCAAACCCGCCAAGGCCGCCCCGGCATCGGTCATCGTTCATAGTATCGCCGTTTTGGCAGAATGCCATCACGGGGCGCGCGGGGCGGGGGGCGCGCGGGTGGCCATTTTGGCAGACGGGTGGCCATTTCGGCAGGGTGCGCGCCCGGATTGGCGGCCAAAATGGCAGCAGGCGGCCAAACTGGCGTTGCGGTCAAATTGGCAGGGCACCCGCGCCAGGGCGCGCCGTCGCCCCCCCCGGCTGGCCCCGAATCGCACCGCGCGCGTACCTTGAAGGCGCGGTGGGCCGCCGCACCGCGCGCCCTCCCCCGCCGCGCCCGCCCCCCCACAGGGCGGGGCGCTCCCCGGTTCCACCGACCCGCCAAGGACACCATGCAATGCACACGCGCAGCCTCCTCCTCGCCGCCGCCTTCACGGCCCTTATTCCCATGACCATGCAGTCGCAGCAGGACATGGGGCGCCGCTCCACGGTGTACGCCCCCCGCAACGTCGCCGCCACCAGCCAACCCCTGGCCACCTCTGCCGCCCTCGAGATCATGCAGCGGGGCGGCAACGCGATCGACGCCGCGGTGGCCGCCGCCGCCGTGCTCAACGTGACCGAGCCGCACATGACGGGCATGGGCGGGGACGCCTTTGCGATCGTGTGGTGGGCCGAGACGGGCGAACTCCACGGGATCGACGCCAGCGGCCGGAGCGGCAGCGGCATGTCGGTCGAGGCGCTCCGGGCGCGCGGGCACGACGCCGTGCCGGGATCGGGGCCCGAGGCGGTCACCGTGCCGGGGGCGGTCTCGGGGTGGCACGCGCTGGTCGAGCGCTTCGGCAAGCTCACCCTGGCCGAGGCGCTGGCACCCGCGATCCGCATTGCGAACGAGGGCTTCCCCGTGACCCCGGTGATCGCGCGGCAGTGGGCGGGCGCGACCGAGAAGCTGTCCCGCGACGAGGGCGCCCGGGCGACCTACCTGGTGGACGGGGAGCGCGCGCCCAGGGCGGGCGAGTGGCACACGAATCCCGACATTGCCCGTTCGTTCCAGCGGATCGCCGACGAGGGGCCCGGCGCGCTCTACGGGGGCTCGCTGGGGCGCGACCTGGTGGACGGGCTCGCCGAGCTGGGCGGCTTTCTGACGCTCGAGGACCTCGCCATGCATCAGCCCCGGTGGGTCGAGCCGCTGAGCACCGACTTCCGCGGGTTCACCGTGTGGGAGCTCCCCCCGGCGGGCCAGGGAATCGCCGCGCTCGAGATGCTGGAGCTCCTTGAACCCATGGATCTCGAAGGCATGGGGCACAACTCCGCCGACTATCTGCACCACCTGATCGAAGCGAAGAAGCTGGCGTTCGCCGATCTGCACCGGTACGTGTCGGACGCGGACCACATGGAGATCGACCCCATGTCGCTGCTGAACCCGTCGTACATCGATGCGCGGCGCGCGCTGATCGACCCCCGCGTTGCGGCCGACCGGGTCAGCCCGGGGCGCGCGGTCACCGATTCCGAGACGATCTACCTGAGCGTGGCGGACGCCGACGGCAACATGGTGTCGTTCATCAACTCGGTGTTCTCGGGGTTCGGCTCCGGGGTGGTCGTTCCCGGGCTGGGCTTCGCGCTTCAGAACCGCGGCGCCGGCTTCGTCTTCGACGACGGGCACCCCAACC
>CBDCSB010000006.1:0-20623 GCA_965221305.1 Vicinamibacterales bacterium
CCAGGGTTCGGACATCTGGGTGGGCACCTCGCTCGACCAGATGTACGCGCAGCGCTTCGGACAGGACACGCCGCTCCCGTCCATGCAGTTCTGCATCGAGAACCTCGATCAGGCGGGCGGCTGCACCTACAACTACTCGTGCGCCTACACGGACACGATCAGCTGGGCGTCGCCCAACGAGCCCCTGCCCATGATCCGCGACCCGCGCGTCGCGTTCGACATGCTCTTCGGCGCTGGCGGCACGCCCGAGGAGAGGTCCGCGCGCCGGGCCTCGCGCAAGAGCATCCTGGACTGGATGGCCGACGAGATCGCCGCGCTCAAGCGCGAGCTTGGCGCAACCGACCGCCTGCGCATGGACCGCTACCTCGACAACGTCCGCGAGATCGAGCGCCGGATCGGCGCCATCGAGGCCCGCAACACCAGCGGCGAGGCGCGCGAGCTGCCCGAAGCGCCCGCCGGCGTGCCCGACTCGTTCACCGAGCACATGCGCCTCATGTTCGACCTCCAGGTGCTGGCGCTCGAGACCAACATGACGCGGATCATCTCGTTCAAGACGGGCCGCGACGCCGACAACCGCGTCTTCCCCGAGAGCGGCTCGGACCGCCCCTTCCACCCCGCCTCGCACCACGGCGGACGCGAGGAGGCCATCCTCGAGTTCAACAAGATCTGCCAGTTCCGCGTGGGCCAGCTGCCGTACTTCCTCGAGAAGCTCCAGAACAGCATGGAGGGCGACGCCAGCCTGCTCGACAAGACCATGGTCATGTGGGGCTCACCGATGGCCGACGCCAACCTGCACAACCACCGCCGCTGCCCGCTCGTCCTTCTGGGCGGCGCCAACGGCCTTCTCGACGGGAACCTGCACCTCCAGGCCCCCGACGCCACGCCCATGGCCAACGCCATGCTGTGGGCTCTCAATGGTTTGGGGATGGAGCTCGAAAACTTCGGCGACAGCACGGGCGAGTTCTCTCTCGTCCAGCCGTCCTCGGCGGCAACGCAGGGATGACCGCCATGGCCTCCCGGCAAGCCCGCCGGACCGGTGGCGCGCTCGTCGCCGCGGCGCTGACCGCCGCCCTCGCCGCGGCCACCCCCGAGCGTGCGGACTCCCCCGCGGCCGACGCGGCCACCCCGCTGCCCGCCGCCGCCCCGCGCCTTGCGGACTCCCCCGTGGCCGACGCGGCCATGGAGGGCGACCTCGCGACGGTGCGCGCCCTGCTCGCCGACGGCGCAGACGTGAACGCGGCGCAGGGCGACGGCATGACCGCGCTGCACTGGGCCGCCGACCGCGGCGACGCCGACCTGGCGGCCATGCTGCTCTACGCGGGGGCGGTGGTCGAGCCCGTCACGCGGATCGGCGGCTACACGCCGCTTCACATCGCGGCCCGCACCGGCAGCCACGGTGTCGCGCTCATGCTCCTGGACGCGGGCGCCGACCCGGACGCCCCTGCGCCCGGCACCGGGGCCACGCCGCTTCACCTGGCCTCGACCGCAGGCGCCGCGCCCCTGGTCGCCGCACTGCTCGAACGCGGCGCCGACCCCAACGCGCTCGAAGCGCGCTGGGGCCAGACCCCGCTCATGTTCGCGGCCTCGATGAACCGCGCCGACGCCATTCGCGCGCTCCTGGACGCGGACGCCGACCCCGACATTGCCAGCCGGGTCGAGGACCTGCAGGAGCTCTCGCAGCTCGACCGCATCGCGGGGCGCCGGCGCACGGAATCGGTCGAGGCGCTGACCGCCGGCAGATCGCGCGCTCCGACCCCCACCGAGTTCCAGACGGCGGTGCGCGCGTCGCGCCAGGTGTACGCAGAGGGCCTTCCCGACGACCAGGAAGAGGAAGAGGAGAGCCCCTTCAGGCCGCGGCGGATCGAGGCCAAGGGCGGCCTGACGGCGCTCCTGCACGCGGTGCGGCAGGGGCACGCCGAGGCAGCCGCGGCGCTGCTGGACGGCGGCGCAGACATCGACGCGGTCTCGGCGAGCGACGGCACCAGCCCGCTGCTGATGGCCACGATCAACGGCCAGTTCGACCTGGCGCTCGCCCTGATCGAGCGGGGCGCCGATCCCGACATCGCCTCGACGCTCAACGGCGCGACCCCGCTCTGGGGCGCGGTCAACGCGCGCTGGCAGCCCCGCACCCGCTACCCCCAGCCCCAGGAGATGGGGCTCCAGACGGCGACCTACCTCGACGTCATGGAGGCGCTGCTCGAAGCCGGCGCCGATCCCGACGCCCGTCTCACGCGCCACCCGTGGTACATGGAGTACAGCGGCTGCGGCAACCGCAACTGCGGCCTGGTCGACACCGACGGCGCAACCGCCTTCTGGCGCGCGGCCTACGCGACCGACGTGGCGGCCATGCGCCTGCTGGTCGCGCACGGGGCCGACCCCGGCATCCCGACCGTGGCCCCGCCCAGCCGCCGCCGCCTTTCCACCGACGAGTTCCTCCGTCAGCAGAACCGGACCCAGCTCGCCTCGGACTCCACCTACAGCGAACTGGCCGACTCGGCCCGCGTCGCCCTGCTCAAGTCGGTGCGCGACGACCTTCCCGAAGACGATCAGGCCGACTTCCCCGACGACCTCCTCGCCGCCCCGGACGACGAGGTCAGGCACAACCTGATCCGCGCCTCGGAGGTGGCCGATTCCCTGCGCGCCCTCGCCCCCGACGCCTCCGGCCTGCCCCCCGTCCCCGCCGGAGGCCCCGGCGTCTGGCCCATCCACGCGGCCTCGGGCGTCGGCTACGGCGAAGGCTTCGCCGGCAACGCGCACCGCCACGTCCCCGACGGCTGGCTCCCCGCCGTGCGCTACCTCGTCGAGGAACTCGGCGTCGACATCAACGCCCGCGACCACAACGGCTACAACGCCCTGCACCACGCAGGCGCCCGCGGCGACCACCCCCTAATCATCTACCTGGTGGAGCAGGGCGCCGACATCCGCGCCATCAGCCGCCGCGGCCAAACCGTGGCCGACCTCGCCAACGGCCCCGTGCAGCGCGTCTCGCCGCGCCCGGCCACCGTGGCCCTGCTCGAAAAGCTGGGCTCGTCGAACAGCCACCGGTGCCTGACGTGCTGAGGTGGCGGGGGCGGGTTGTGGGGGCGGCCGCCCTGGCACGTTGACGCGGGGCCGGTGGTGGGCCTGCGCTGCCTTCTTGGTGGTGTCGTGCGCGGACGATGCGCCTACGGAGCCGGCGCTGAACGTGGCGACCACGATTGTGGTGGCGCCAACTCAAACCTCCTTTGACGCCCTGGGCGACACCGTCCGGCTGACCACCGAGGTGCGCGACCAGGCCGGGCGGGTCATGACCGACGTTTCGGTGGCATGGTCGTCGGGCGAAGAGGCGGTCGCGACGGTGGACGGAGCTGGGCTGCTGACGGCCGTGGGCAATGGGACCGCGACGGTGACGGCGGCGAGCGGGGAGGCGGCGGGCAGCGCGGCGGTGTCTGTCGATCAGGCGGCGGCCGAGGTGCGCGTTTCGCCGGACTCGGTGACGTTCGCCGCGATTGGCGACACGGCGCGGCTCGCGGCCATGGCGGTGGACGCGAACGGGCACGCTGTGGCCGATGCGGAAGTGGCATGGTCGTCGGGCGACACGCTGGTGGCGGTGGTGGATTCGGCGGGTTTGGTGACGGCGGTGGGCGGTGGGAGGGCGTCGGTGTTGGCGGTGAGCGGGGAGGCGGCTGGCAGCGCGGCGGTGACGGTCGACCAGGCGGTGGCCGAGGTGCGGGTGTCGCCGGACTCGGTGACGTTCGCCGCGATTGGCGACACGGCGCGGCTCGCGGCCATGGCGGTGGACGCGAACGGGCACGTTGTGGCCGACGCGGAAGTGGCATGGTCGTCGGACGACACGCTGGTGGCGGTGGTGGACTCGGCGGGTTTGGTGACGGCAGTAGGCGACGGCGACGCGACCGTGGCAGCGGTGGGTGGGGAGTTGGTGGGGGGAGCAACCGTCTTCGTCCGGGCAGGCGAAGCCAGTGATCGGCGGATCCTGGAAGTGTTCTACGAAGCGGCGGGCGGCCCCTCGTGGACGAGAAGCGACAATTGGCTGAGTGACGCCCCAATTGGGGATTGGTATGGGATCACAACCGACCCCCAGGGCCGGGTTCAACGCATTGAGCTGTACCAGAACGGCCTGACCGGAACCCTCCTAGCCGAGATCGGAGCGCTCGATCGGCTGGAGCGGCTTGAGCTCGGGAGTGCATACGGGTCCATTGCCATCTGTTCGCGGCCGTATGAGCCTCCCGGGTCCTCGGTTCGTGCAACAGGCAACGCTCTTGATGGATTAGGACCTCCGGAATTGAGTGCGGAAGCGGAGCAGTCCAATTGGTCTTGGACGAGATACGACGGCGGCGGCTGGACGCACGGGAGCGGTCCGGAGGCTCCCCCGCAGTTGCGGTTGCAGCGAGGAACTGCAAATCGGTTGACCGGCCGCATCCCGCCGGAGCTCGGCGACTTGAGCAATCTGGTATTCCTCAACCTGTCCGCGAACGGCTTCTCGGGTCCCATCCCCAGCGAGCTGAGCCAGCTGCCTGCGCTCCAGGAATTGCGGTTGGCTGCGAATCGGCTCTCTGGACAGATTCCGCCGAACCTGGGAGACCTCACGCAGCTGCGCGTCTTGACGCTGGGCTTCAACCTGCTTTCTGCAGGACTGCCCCCAACGATTGGACGGTTGCTAGAGCTCGAGCTCCTCCACCTGCCCGCGAACGACCTCAGCGGCACGCTGCCGCCGGAGATGGAGAACCTGACGAGCCTGGAACAGCTGATTGCCTATGGCAACGGTTTTGTTGGTCCTCTTCCGTCCGTTACGAAGCTCGTGGAGATGCGACATCTGGACTTCACCTGCAACCACTTGACCGGCCCCATTCCCGAGGAGATTGGGGAGCTGCGCCAGTTGGAGCGCCTTGCGATGTTCGGCAACCAATTTTCCGGCGAGATGCCCGTATCAATAGGCAATCTGTCTCGCTTGCGAACGGTGAACTTCGGGGCAAACTACTTCTTGACGGGTTCGCTTCCGCCCGAGCTAGGCAACCTAACCGGGTTGGAGGTGCTTCAGCTGGGCAGTAACGACCTGACGGGGGCGATCCCACCGGAACTGGGCAACCTGACGAACCTGGAAAGGCTTAGTCTTGACCACAACGACCTGTCCGGCCCGATCCCACCTGAACTCCGCAACCTGACGAAGTTGCTGAATCTCCTGCTGCAGCGAAACAACCTCACCGGACCCGTCCCGCCGGGAGTTGGCAATCTTGAGCGCTTGCAGCGCCTCTGGCTGGGTAAGAACGACCTGACGGGTCCGATCCCACACCAACTTGGCAACCTGACCGGATTGAGGAGTTTATTGCTTGACAGCAACGACCTGACGGGCCCGATCCCGGCGGAACTGGGGAACTTGGCGAAGTTGGAGTGGTTATGGCTCCGTGTCAACAACTTGACGGGTCCGGTCCCGCCCGACTTGGGCAACCTGACCGCATTGAGGGATTTGTTTCTTGACGGCAACGACCTGACGGGCCCGCTCCCGGCGGAACTGGGGAACTTGGCGAAGTTGGAGCGGCTATGGCTCGATCGCAACAACTTGACGGGTCCAGTCCCGCCCGACTTGGGCAACCTGGCCGCATTGAGGGATTTGTTTCTTGACCGCAACGACCTGACGGGCCGGATCCCGGCGGAACTGGGGAACTTGGCGAAGTTGGAGCGGCTATGGCTCGCTCGCAACAACTTGACGGGTCCGGTCCCACCCGACCTAGGCAACCTGACAGCGTTGCGGCATTTGTTGCTCCACGGCAACGACCTGGCGGGGCCGATCCCGGCGGAACTGGGGAATCTGGCGAGCTTGGAGTGGCTCCTCGTAAGCGGCAATCCGTACTTGAAAGGGGCCCTCCCGCAGACGCTGGTAGGTGTTCCACTGGACTGGTTCACCTGGCACGGCACCGGCCTATGCAGCCCGCGCAGCCGTGGGTTCCCAGAGTGGCTGACTGGCATTGAGGATAATTCCGGTGAGGGACCCTGCCGACTCCTGCCCCGCGAGACATTCGCGGCCTTCTACGACGCCACCGGGGGCGGGAGCTGGGCGGCAAACACAAACTGGATGACCGACGCGCCCGTGTCGTCGTGGCACGGAATCACCGTCGAGGATAGCCTGGTGATCGCTCTGGAGCTGCCGGACAACGGCCTCGATGGCTCGCTCCCGCCCGCGGTTGGCGACTTCGCAGACTTGCAGCGCTTGAACTTGAGCGGCAACAACCTCGCGGGAGTCCTCCCTGACGACTTGGCCGTGCTGGACAGCCTCGTAACGCTTGACCTCTCGGACAACGAGTTCGAGGGCACGCTGCCGGGTGGCCTCGCAGACCTCGGGGCGCTACGGGAATTTGACTGGGCGAACAGCGGCGCCTGTGCTCCCGAGGCGGGATGGTTCCAGGGCTGGCTTTCCGGCTTGGCCCGCCGATCGGGACCCGATTGCGGAGGACCCTTTGCACTTGAGTTCGGCGCGGACGCGGTGACGCAAGCCAGCAACAGCATGGCCGGGCCGATCCCGTTGATCGCGGGACGGGCGGCGGCGGTGCCGGTGTTCGCGGCGGCGGACCGGGCCAACGACCTGCGCCCGAGGGTGCGGATCACGATCCACTCTGGTGCAGGAAGCACGCGCGTCGAGGAATCGGCTTTGGGATCGCACCGGGGTATTCCAACAACCCTGGACGCGGCGCGCTTGGACCAGAGCACGCCGGTCGTGATTCCCGGGTCCGGACTGGCACCGGGAGCAGAGCTGGTGGTCGAGCTTGACCCGGACTCCGAAGTGCCGCGCTTGTCTCGCGGTCCGCTGAGGTTCCCCCGCGAGGGACGGCTAGCGCTGGACGTGCGCGAGATGCCGCCCATGGCGCTTACGATCGTGCCGGTACTGATCGAGTCGGCGGCGGACACCAGCGTCGTTGGCTGGATCCGGGACGCAGGCGATGCACCGGTCGAGTTCATGCGCGCCGTGCTTCCGGTGGGTGGACTGGCTGTTGGGGTGCGGGAGCCGCTGGTTGTGAGCGCCGCACCGGAGAGCGGAGCGGCATGGGAGAGCCTGCTACAAGACATTGACCTACTTAGAACCACGGAGGGCGGCACCGGCTACTGGTACGGGGCAGTGACGTTGGGGGAGCTCGAGGGCGTTTCATTCGGGCGCATCGTCGGAATCGCCTACATTGATGGCCGGAGGGCGAGCGCCGGCATCCCCGACGCCGAAGTGTTCGCGCACGAGATCGGCCACAACATGGGTCTCCTGCACGCGCCGTGCGGCGGCCCGTGGAGTGTCGACCCTGACTACCCGTACGGCGACGGCAGCATCGGCGTGTGGGGCTGGGACCCCCGTACGGGCGAGTTCCGCGAGCCCGCGACCCCCGAGCTGATGTCCTACTGTGGCGGCGGTTTTCGGGACGGGCCGCCGCAGTGGATCAGCGACTACCACTTCGGCAAGGCCATGGAGCATCGGCTGTCGGAGGATGGGTCGAGCTTCGCCACCGCCGCCACCACCGCAGATGACCGCCGCGCTAGCCGACTCCTCCTTCGTGGCGGGGTGAGCCCGGAGGGCGAGCTGCGGCTCGACCCGGCGTTCGTGCTCGACGCGCCCGCGCTGACGCCCGGCGGCGGGGGGCCGTACCGTATTCGGGGGCACGCGCGCGACGGCCGCGAGTTCTTCGCGCTCAACTTCGACATGACGCGCGACTCCCAGGGCGGTGGCGGCTTCCTCTTCCTGCTCCCGTTCGAGGCGGGGCGGCTTGCCGGACTGTCGCGCATCGAGCTTGCCGGGCCGGAGGGGTCGGTGGCGCTCGACGGGCGCACCCCGGTCGATCCGGTGGCGATGGTGATCGACCGGACGACCGGGCGGATCCGCTCGATCCTGCGAGGGGAGGCGGCGCGACGGGTCGCTGGGGAGGCGGCCGCAGACGCGGCGGGGCAAGGGACTGGCCAGACCACCGTCATCTTGGTGAGCACCGGGGTGCCCGATGTGTCCCGGTAGACGCATGCTGGGTGCTCCCAGCCGTCGCTTTTGTCGCCGCATGCTCGCCGTTGGACGAGGCTCGGTATTTGCGATCTGTAACCGATCGGATTACGCTCGTGGGATGTACCCACTATCTGTCAAGCTGCCGCCTGAATTGCACGCCACGCTGGTCGCCGAGGCTCGCCGACGCAATGTGACGCGTTCCGCGCTCGTTCGCGGAATCCTCACGGACACCCTTGCTCCCGGATGTCGGCGCAGAGCCAGTCTTGCCGAGCTGGCCGGCGAGTTCGTTGGCTCGGTCCAGAGCGGTCGCGACGATCTGGGGACCAACAAGCGGCTGATTGAGGAGTCGACGCTCGCCGATGCGGCGGCCGCCCGGCGACGTTGACACGGGGCCGATCGTGGCTGTGTCCGGCGCTGGTCAGCGGGTTCACAGCGTAGAACGAGCGCGGGGCCGGCGCGGCGTGGCGATGCGTGCCGTGCTGGTCGGTGTCTGCCTGGTGGCCGCTGTCGTGGTGGTGGGTTCGTGCGCGGACGATGCGCCTACGGAGCCGGCGCTGAGCGTGGCGACCACGATTGTGGTGGCGCCAGCCCAAGCCTCCTTTGACGCCCTGGGCGACACCGTCCGGCTGACCGCCGAGGTGCGGGACCAGGCCGGGCGGGTCATGACCGACGTTTCGGTGGCATGGTCGTCGGGCGAAGAGGCGGTCGCGACGGTGGACGGAGCTGGTCTGGTCACGGCAGTGGGCAATGGGACCGCGACGGTGACGGCGGCGAGCGGCGAAGTGGTTGGGAGCGCGGCGGTGACGGTCGATCAGGCTGTGGCCGAGGTGCGCGTGTCGCCGGACTCGGTGACGTTCGCCGCGATTGGCGACACGGCACGGCTCGCGGCCATCGCGGTGGACGCGAACGGGCACGTTGTGGCCGATGTGGAAGTGGCATGGTCGTCGGGCGACACGCTTGTGGCGGTGGTGGCCTCGGGGGGCTTGGTGACGGCGGTGGGTGACGGCGACGCGACCGTGGCGGCGGTGGGTGGGGAGTTGGTGGGGAGAGCAACCGTCTTCGTCCGGGCGGGCGAAGCCAGCGATCGTCGGATTCTGGAAGCGTTCTACGAAGCGGCGGGCGGCCCGTCGTGGAGGAGAAGCGACAATTGGCTGAGCGACGCCCCAATTGGGGATTGGTATGGGATCACAACCGACCCCCAGGGCCGGGTTCAACGCATTGAGCTGTACCAGAACGGCCTGATCGGAACCCTGCCAGCCGAGATCGGAGCGCTTGAGAAGCTTCAGTGGCTTGAGTTGGGAAGTGACTATCGGGTCTATGGCTATTGTTATCGGCCGTTTGAACCCCCCGGATCCCCGGTTCGTGCAACTAGCGACGCCCTTGATGGATTCGGACCACCCGAATCGAGCGCGGAGACGTGGCAGTCCACTTGGTCGTGGACGGCATACGATGGAGACGGTTGGACGCGCGGGAGCGGCCCGGAAGCTCCTCCGCCGTTGCAGTTGCGCCAAGGGCCGCCCAATAGATTGACCGGCCGCATCCCGCCTGAACTCGGTGACTTGCGCAATCTGGTGTTCCTCAACCTGTCCGCAAACGGCTTCTCGGGCCCCATCCCCGGCGAGCTGGGCCAGATCCCTAGGCTCGAGGAATTGAGGTTGGCCGTGAATCGGCTCTCCGGGCACATTCCATCGAGCCTGGGAGATCTCGCGCAGCTTCGCGTCTTGGCACTTGGTCACAACCTGCTGTCTGGAGTGCTGCCTCCCGCGATTGGACGTTTGCGTGCACTCGAATTCCTCGATCTGGCCGAGAACGACCTCGAGGGCACGCTGCCGCTCGAGATGCGAAGCCTCACGCGCCTGACGCATTTGATTGCCGGCGGCAACGACTTTGTTGGCTCGCTTCCGTCCATCATTGGGAACCTCGTTGACCTGCGAGATTTGTTCTTCACCTGCAGTCACTTGACCGGCCCCATTCCCGAGGAGATTGGGGAGCTGCGCCAATTGGAGCGCCTTTGGATGTCCGGCAACCAGTTTTCCGGTGAGATACCTGCATCAATAGGCCATCTGTCTCACTTGCGAGAGATGGACTTCAGCTCCAACTACTTCTTGACGGGTTCGCTCCCCCCCGAACTCGGCAATCTGACCAGTTTGAGAAAACTGGGCCTTGGTGTGAACAGTATAACGGGACTTCCGCCGGAGCTGGGCAATCTGACGAGCTTGATGCAGCTCAACCTGGTCCTCAACGACCTGTCCGGTCCGATCCCGCCGGAACTCGGCAATCTCGAGAGTCTTGTGAACCTACAGCTTGGTTTCAACGAGCTGACGGGTCCGATCCCTCGGGAACTCGGCAACCTACCACACTTGACGACTCTGTGGCTCGGTGAGAACAAGCTGTCTGGGCAGATCCCGGCCGAACTGGGTAATCTAATGGGTTTGGAGACTCTGACACTCCAGAGGAATGATCTATCGGGTCCGATCCCGCCGGAGCTTGGCAATGCGACGAGCTTGGTGAGTCTTTACCTCTACTCCAACAACTTGGTGGGTCCGATTCCATCGGAGCTTGGCAACTTGATTCGGATGGAAAGTCTTGATCTTTCTGCCAATCCCTCCCTGCAGGGACGCCTCCCGCGCACGCTGACACGTCTTCCTTTGGACACCTTCTATTGGTACGTTACCGGGCTCTGTTCCCCGCGCGACCGCGAATTCCAAGGCTGGTTGGCGGACATCGGACACCAGTATGGAGAAGGATCCTGTAGGCTCCTGCCCCGCGAGACATTCGCGGCCTTCTACGAAGCCACCGGTGGCGGGAGCTGGGCGGCAAACACAAACTGGATGACCGACGCGCCCGTGTCGTCGTGGCACGGAATCACCGTGGAGGATAGCCTGGTGATCGCGCTGGAGCTGCAGGACAACGGCCTCGAGGGCTCGCTCCCGCCCGCGATTGGCGACTTCGCGGACTTGCAGCGCTTGAACTTGAGCGGCAACAACCTCGCGGGAGTCCTCCCTGACGACTTGGCCGTGCTGGACAGCCTCGTAACGCTTGACATCTCGGACAACGAGTTCGAGGGCACGCTGCCGGGTGGCCTCGCAGACCTCGGGGCGCTCCGGGAACTCGATTGGGCGAACAGCGGCGCCTGCGCCCCCGAGGCGGGGTGGTTCCAGGGCTGGCTTTCCGGCTTGGCTCGCCGCTCGGGGCCCTTTTGCGGAGGACCCTTCGCGCTCAAGTTCGGTGCGGACGCGGTGACGCAAGCCAGCAACAGCATGGCCGGGCCGATCCCGTTGATCGCGGGACGGGCGGCGGCGGTGCCGGTGTTCGCGGCGGCGGACCGGGCCAACGACCTGCGCCCGAAGGTGCGGATCACGATCCACTCTGGTGCAGGAAGCACGCGCGTCGAGGAATCTACCTTAGGGTCGCACCGGGGGATTCCCGCGACCCTGAATGCCGCGCGCTTGGACACCAGCACGCCCGTAGTGATTCCCGGGTCCGGACTCGCACCGGGAGCGGAGCTGGTGGTCGAGCTGGACCCCGACTCCGAAGTGCCGCGCTTGTCTCGCGGTCCGCTGAGGTTCCCCCGCGAGGGACGGCTAGCGCTGGACGTGCGCGAGATGCCGCCCATGGCGCTTACGATCGTACCCGTGCTGGTCGAATCGGCGGCGGACAGGAGCGTCCTTGGCTGGATCCGGGACGCAGGCGATGCACCGGTAGAGTTCATGCGCGCCGTGCTTCCGGTGGGTGAGCTGGCTGTGGCGGTGCGGGAGCCGCTGGTAGTGAGCAATGAACCGGATGGGGGAGTGGCGTGGGAGGGCCTGCTGCAGGACATTGACCTGCTCAGAACCACGGAGGGGGGCACTGGGTACTGGTATGGCGCCGTGAAGCTGGGAGAGCCGGACGGCAATCCCTTCGGGCGCATCGTCGGCATGGCCTACATCGATGGCCGGAGGGCGAGCGCCGGCATCCCCGACGCCGAAGTGTTCGCGCACGAGATCGGCCACAACATGGGTCTCCTGCACGCGCCGTGCGGCGGCCCGGCACAAGTCGACCCCGACTACCCGCACGGCGACGGCAGCATCGGCGTGTGGGGCTGGGACCCGCGTACGAGCGAGTTCCGCGAGCCCGCGACCCCCGAGCTGATGTCCTACTGTGGCGGCGGTTTTCGGGACGGGCCGCCGCAGTGGATCAGCGACTACCACTTCGGCAAGGCCATGGAGCATCGGCTGTCGGAGGATGGGTCGAGCTTCGCCACCGCCGCCACCACCGCAGATGACCGCCGCGCCCCCCGACTCCTCCTTCGTGGCGGGGTGAGCCCGGAGGGCGAGCTGCGGCTCGACCCGGCGTTCGTGCTCGACGCGCCCGCGCTGACGCCCGGCGGCGGGGGGCCGTACCGTATTCGGGGGCACGCGCGCGACGGCCGCGAGCTCTTCGCGCTCAACTTCGACATGACGCGCGACTCCCAGGGCGGGGGCGGTTTCCTCTTTCTGCTCCCGTTCGAAGCGGGGCGGCTTGCCGGACTGTCGCGCATCGAGCTCGCCGGGCCGGAGGGGTCGGTGGCGCTCGACGGGCGCACCCCGGTCGATCCGGTGGCGATGGTGATCGACCGGACCACCGGGCGGATCCGCTCGATCCTGGGAGGGGAGGCGGCGGAGCGGGCTGCTGCGGAGGCGGCCGCAGATGCGGCTGGGCAAGGGACGGCCCCGACCACCGTCACCCTGGTGAGCACAGGGGTGCCCGATGTACCTCGGTAGACGCGTGCTGGTGTTCCCAGTCCTCGCTTTCGTTGCGTTGTGCCAGAGCCCACGGACGCTCGCGCCAGAGCGAGCATGTGAAAGGATTCACAAGCGATGATTCGTGCTTGTCATTGGTCGGCTTCCGCCTTGGCGGCCCTGTGCCTATCGCTTGCCACCGTCACGCCGGCCCTTTCCGTAGACGAAGGGCTCTTCGAGGGGTATCCCGGGTTCGACCGTCTTCATGAGGCAGTGCGGCAAAGTCTGTCGGCCGGGCTTGGTGAGCAGAATAACCTCGACCTTGAATCGAGCGTCGGCGACTCGACGTGGGTGCTCTCCAGGCTGTGGCAATTGGGCCCAGCATCCCACGGTTTTATGACATCGGGCAACCTGCTGGAGTCGGATGTCGACTCGGATGCGGCGGGCAACGTGTACATCTTGAGCCAGGAGGCGATGAAGGTATTCGTGGTGTCTGAGTCCGGCGAGCTCATTGACTCGATTGGACGCGCAGGGCAGGGGCCTGGCGAATTCGCGAACCCCGGGCTCTTAGACGTGTCCGGTGGCGTCCTGCATGTATTTGATCGCACCGGGCGGGTTGAGCGCTGGCGTCTTCCCAGCATGGAATTGCTGCCACGCCTGGCCTTGCGGGAGCATCTCAACGTGTCGGGGCGATTTCGCGGGACTGTGAACGGCTTCCTCGCGTCAGAGGCCGTGTCGAACGGGTCGCAAGACGGCGGCGACCGGTGGGAGCGGTATCTGGTCGACTGGAATCAGGGAGAGTACCGGAGGATTGCCGACGGGCCGGTGTCCGTATACACGCCGTTCGAGGCTCCAGCGTGCATCGCTGGGGTCGTGATGCCTAGGATACTCCAACCAGTCCTTGTGTGGGATTCGCACGGCGACCTGATGGTCATCGCGAGCTACAGCGATTACGCCGCCGACGTGCTGCGAGACGGCGAGCCTGTTGGAAGGATTGCGCGAAACACCGTGCCGCGGCTCGTGACGCGGGCGATGCTCCAAAGAGAGGTGGAGGACCTGGAGTGGGGGCCTCCAGGCAATCCTTGCATTATTCCTGCGGATCAAGTCATCGAAGCGCGGGGGCATGCGGACACATTGGCCCCCGTGGCCGATGTGCTGATCTCGCCCAGCGAGGAGATCTGGGTGTTGCGCGGGCGGGTCCGTGACGAACCGGCGATTGTCGATGTATTCACAGCGACCGGCGAGCTCGTTGGCACCCTGCCTCAGGGGTCGCCGTTCCCGGCAGCCTTTGCCGGGCAAGACAGGTTTCTTGCCATCGGTGCCGATGAGTTCGGCTCTACGCTGGCGATGTATCGCATCGACCGTCGCTAGCTAGCGCGCGAGCCGCACGGACGCCCGCCGCCTGTGGCGGCTGACCGGCCGGCCGCCGCAAGGGGTTGACCGGCCCGCCGCCAGCAGGAGCCGACCCCCGGGCCGTCGGCGACCACCCCCCCCAACCTGTTCCCGCGCCGGAATCCGCCCCATACTACCAGTCGTCGCGCCGCGCCGGTCGCCGACGCGCCGCCCACGCCGACGCTCGCGCCAGAGCGAGCATGTGAAAGGATTCACAAGCGATGACTAGCCGACGCCAGCAGCTCTCCGTCCTGTCGACGCCGCGCCTTGCGGCCGCCGTTGCCGCGGCCGCCGTGCTGACGTACGCCCACATGGCCGCCCCGAGCGCTGCGGCGCAGCAGTTCGGGGGCGTGGCCGCCGTGGCCGACGGCCAGGTGCTTGTGGGGGAGCCGGGCAACCAGACGCTTCCCGGGATCGTGTACGTGTATGCGCGCTCGGGCGGGGGGTGGAGCGAGGCGGGCCGGCTTGCCGTGTCGGCCATCGACGCGGCGCCCGACGGGTTTGGCCGCGCGCTGGACGCGGACGGGGTGGTAGCGGTCATCGGCGCGCCGGCGTGGGACGGGGGGCGCGGAGCGGCCATGATCTACCGGCGGGACCAGGGGGGCGAATGGGCCGAGGTCGCGCGCCTGTCGCCGGAGGGGCTGGGCGACGACGCTCGCTTCGGGTCGGCCGTGGCCATTGATGGCGGTGTGGTCCTGGTGGCCGCCGCCGGGGCGAACGATGGCGCCGGAGCGATCCACGTGTTCACCGGCGGCGGGGACGACTGGATGCAGAGCGCGGTGGTGTCGGCCATGGAGGGGGCGGGGCAGGGCTTCGGCAACGCCGTGGCGCTGAGCGGGGGCGCGGTCCTAGCGACCACGGCCGCCAGCCGCGACGCGCCGACCGAGGTGTACGGGTTCGGCGTTGACGCGGGGTCCGGGGCGGTGGGCCCGATGGCGCGGATCGAGCCGCACGCGGAACTCGGCGAGGAACACGGCTTCGGGGCCGCGGTTGCGGTGCGGGGGTCGGTTGGCGTGGTGGGCGCGCCGCGGGCTTCCGGCAACGCCGGGGCCGTGGGCGTCCTCGCGTTCGATGCCGATGCGGGCGCCTGGACGGCGGGCGAAGTGCTCAGGCCCTTCTTCTCGGCGGGGCTCGATCGGTTCGGGTCGTCGATCGGCTTCGACGGCGAGGGGCTGTGGGTCGGCGCGCCGGGCGCGAACCGCGGCAGCGGAGCCGTGCACCGCTTCGCCAGCGACGGGGCCTCGGGGTGGGTCGGCGCCACCCACGCGGCGCGCGACGACCTGCCCGACAACGCGTCGTTCGGGAGTTCGGTGGCGATTGCGGGCGACGTGGCCGTGGTGGGCGCGGGCGGGATCGACAGCCGCGCGGGCGGCGCGGTCATCCTGGACCGCGAGGCCGGCGGCGCGTGGGGAGAGGGCGATCTGGTGATCGGCGACCATCGGGGCCTGCCGGCCATCGTGGGACTGGACGACGAGATCCCCTGCATGGAGAACGACGCCGCCGGGTACGAGTGCGACAACGTCAACATCATCTCGTTCCTGCCGATCAAGGACATGGCGGGCGGACGGGGCGCCCGGCTCAACGACATCTGGGGCTGGACCGACCCCGAGACGGGTCGCGAGATCGCAATCGTCGGGCGCACCGACGGCACGGCCTTCGTCGACCTGACCGACCCGTACAACCCGGTCATGCTGGGGGACTTGCCCAAGACGCCCGGTTCGCGCAGCGCCCCGTGGCGCGACATGAAGGTGCACAACGATCACACCTACATCGTGGCCGACGGCGCCGGACAGCACGGGGTCCAGGTGTTCGACCTGCGGCGCCTGCGCGAGGTGCGCGGCGAGCCCGTGACCTTCGAGCCCGACTTCCTGTACGACGGCATTGCCAGCGCCCACAACATCGTGATCAACGAGGACACCGGCTTCGGGTACGTGGTGGGGAGCAGCGGGGGCGGAGTGACGTGCGGCGGCGGACTGCACATGCTCGACCTGAGCGAGCCGGCCGAGCCGACGTTTGCCGGGTGCTTCAGCGACGACGAGACTGGACGGCGCGGCACGGGGTACTCGCACGACGCGCAGTGCGTGATCTACGACGGCCCCGACCAGGACTACCAGGGCCGCGAGATCTGCCTGGGGTCCAACGAAAACGCGCTCAGCATTAGCGACGTGACCGACAAGGAGCGCCCCGTTTTGGTCTCGATCACGAGCTACCCCGCGGTCGCCTACGCGCACCAGGGGTGGCTGACCGAAGACCAGCGCTTCTTCTACATGAACGACGAGGGCGACGAGCCGCAGGGGCTGGTCGAGGGCACCCGCACGCTGATCTGGGACGTCGAGGACCTGGACGAGCCGATTCTGGCGGGGGAGTACATTGCGTCGACGCCGGACACGGACCACAACCTGTACATCCGCGACAACCTGATGTACCAGTCGAACTACGGCGCGGGCCTGCGGATCCTCGACATCACGAACCCCACCGAGCCGGTCGAGATCGCGTACTTCGACAACTCGCCGTACGGGGGCGCGTCGTGGAGCAACTACCCGTACTTCGCGAGCGGAGTGGTGGCGATGACCAGCACCGGCGACGGGCTCTTCATCGTGAGGAACACCGGCCGGCGGAACCTGATTCCGTAGCCGACGAATGAGGGGACGCAACGACCTGTGCCTCGGCGTTCTGGCGCTCGCGCTGTTGGCGCCCGCGGCGGCCCGCGCCCAGTCGCCGTCGCAGGGCGTCGACGTCACGCTTGACGAGGGCACCAACATCGCCGTCGCGCTTGCCCCCGACGGCCGCACGCTCGCCTTCGACCTGGTGGGCCGCATCTGGGTGGTGCCCGCCGGGGGCGGCGCCGCGCAGGCCCTGACCGACCCGCTGGGCGACGCGCGTCAGCCTTCCTGGTCGCCCGACGGAGGACGGATCGCGTTCCAGGCGTACTGGGACGGCAACTACCACATCTGGAGCGTCGCCGCCGACGGCTCGGGGCTGCGCCAGCACACCCGGGGGCCCTTCGACCACCGCGAGCCGCACTGGTCGCCCGACGGGGAGCGGATCGCGTTCAGCTCGGACCGGGGGGGCAGCTACGACGTCTGGACGCTCGCGGTGGCGGACGGGGCGGTGGAGCGGGTGACGGACGCCGACGGCAGCGAATACGGTCCCGCATACTCGCCGACGGGCGCGAGGATCGCGTATGCGGCGGCGGGCGGCGCGGCGGTGGGTGGCGCGGCGGGCGCGGGCGAGGCCGCCGCCGAGGCCGCCGGGATCTGGGTGGCGGACGTGGACGCGCCCGACGCTCCGCGCCGGGTGGCCCCGGCCCGGGGAGCGCAGGTGAACGCCCCCGCGTGGAGCGCTGACGGCGCCGCGCTGATCTACAACGCCATCGGCGAGGGGCGCTCGACGCTGCTGCGGGTCGGTGCGGAGGGCGGGACGGCCACGGTGCTGACGGGCGAGGACGAGGACGTGTTTCCGTTTCGCGCCGCATCCACGCCCCAGGGCTTCTTCTACACCGGCGACGGGCGCATACGCCACCGCGCCCCGGACGGCAGCCAGGCGCGGGACGTTCCCTTTTCGGCCACGGTCACCCTCCACCGGGAGCCGTACACACGCCGGCCCCGCGACTTGACCGAGTCGGGGCCGTTTCCGGTACGCGGACTTGTCTCCCCCTCTGTCTCGCCCGACGGAGACAAGATTGCGTTCTCGGCGCTCGGCGACCTGTGGATACACGCCATCGGGGGCGAAACCGAACGGATCACCGACGACCGCTGGGTCGAGGTCGATCCCGCGTGGTCTCCCGACGGCGCGCGGCTGGCCTTCTCGTCCGACCGGGGCGGCACGCTGGGGCTGCATGTGCTGAACGTCGGCGACGGGAGCGTGGAGCGCGTGGCCGAGGGCGTTGGCGCGACGCTCGCATCGTGGTCGCCCGACGGGAGGCGGATCGCGTTTGCGGGGGTGGGCTACCAGGTTGGCGTGAACGTGGTGGATCTGGCCACCGGGCGGGTTCGCGTGGTGCGCTCGGGGCTCAACGGCGCGGGCCGTCCCTCGTGGTCGCCCGATGGCCGCTCGCTCGTCGTGTCCGCCCACTGGCGCTATTCGGAGCGGTTTCGCGAGGGGGTCAACCGCGCGCTGCTGCTGCCCGCGGCGCCGCTGATGCCGACGGCGTCGGGTTGGGGGGCGTTGGGCTGGGGCGCGTCGGGCTGGGCCGCGTCGGGTTGGGGCGCGCTGGGCTGGGGCGCGCTGGGCTGGGGCGCGTCGGGCTGGGGCGCGCTGCCGCTGCACGGGCAGCAGCAGGCCGGCGAACGGTTTCTGGACCTGCCCGCGCTCTCGGTGGGCACGCGGGGCACGGACGGTCCGGTGCGCTCGCCCGACGGCAGCTGGACGGCCTACGTGTCCGACGGCGTGCTGTGGGCCGTGCCGACCGACGCCGACGGCGACCCTGTGGCGGGGACCGCGCGCAGGCTCACCAACGACGCCGCCGCCGATCCGACGTGGACCGGAGACTCGCGCTCGATCGTGCACCTATCGGGCGCCCGGCTGCGCCGCGTCGACCTCCGGGACGGGCGGACCGACGAGATCCCGGTGGCGCTCGAATGGCGGCGCGCCCAGCCGCCCGGGTCGGTGCTGATCCGCGCGGGCGCGGTGTGGGACGGACGCGCCGACGACCTGGTTCGCGATGTCGACGTGGTGTTGGAGGGAGGAAGGATTGCGGAGGTCGCGCCGCGCGACCCCACGCGCACGGCCGACCGCGTGGTCGACGCCACCGGGGGAGTTGTGATGCCCGGGCTCATCGAGATGCACGCGCATGGCGGCCTTTCGTCGGGCGAGCAGGCGGGCCGCATCTGGCTCGCGTACGGCGCCACCTCGGTTCGCTGCCCGGCCTGCGACCCGTACGAAATCGCCGAAGCGCGCGAGGCGGGAGAGTCCGGCAGGCGGATCTCGCCCCGGGTGTTCGGGACCGGCGGCACGATCGACGGCAGCCGCGTCTACTACCCCGGCGCGCCGGCGCTCGGCGGGTCGGCCCAGGTGGACATCGAGATGGCCCAGGCGCGCGACCTGGGCTACGACCTGGTCAAGACCTACGTGCGCCTGTCGGACCCGGTGCAGCGGCGCGTCGTGGAGGCCGCGCACGCGCTCGGCCTCCCGGTCACGTCGCACGAGCTCTACCCTGCGGTGGCGTTCGGCGTCGACGGCGTCGAGCATGTGCGCGGCACGAGCCGGCGGGGCTACTCGACGAAGGTCTCGGAGCTGTCGCGCAGCTACGGCGACGTGGTGGGCCTGCTGGCCGCGTCGGGCATGACGATCACCCCCACGATCGGGATCTACGGCGCGTACGGCCTGCTCGCCGCCGACGACCCGTCGCTCTTCGACGATCCGCGCGTGGCGGCGTTCTTCCCGTTCGCGCCCGAGTCCGCCCGCGTGCCCGGCGATCTGGAGGTGGCGCGCCGGCTGGTGCGGGACATGGCTTCGCTGCCGCGCCGCGTGCTGGCCGCGGGGGGCCGCGTGGTGGTCGGCACCGACGCGCCGATCAACCCGCCGGGCGTGAGCCTGCAGGCCGAGATGGAGGCGCTCGTGCGCTACGGCGGCATGCGCGCGGTCGACGTGCTGAGGGCCACCACGTCGGTCTCGGCCGAGGCGCTGGGGTACGGCGGGCTGCTGGGCGAGGTGGCGCCCGGGGCGCTCGCCGACCTGGTGGTGGTGGGCGGCGATCCGCTGTCGGACATCCGCGCCGTGCGCGACGTGCGGGTGGTGGTCCAGGCGGGGCGGGTGCACGAGATCGAGGAGCTGCTGCGCAGGGACTGACCGTGCGCGCGAATCCGGTGGCGGGGCCGCCGACCGGGATTTAGCTTTGGGGTCCGCTGCCAGGAAGAGCACTTCGGACCACGGGCGCACCCATGAATCGTGTTCATGCGTTTCTCGCGACATCGCTGTCGGCTGCCGCAGTTCTCGGCTGTGCGGGCGGGGGCGGCGGGCCCCCGGTTTCGGGCGAGGCGGCCGCGTCTCTCTTTGCCGGCTACAGCGGTCGCTGGGAGCTCGACGAGTCGAGCAGCACGCCGCAGATCCCCAACCAGCTCGAAGGCGTGCAGGACCAGGCGCCGGTCGCCGACATCGCGCGGAACGAGACCCGCGAGATGCGCCGCTACCGGCGCATGTACGAGTCGCGGCAGATCTCGGTCTCGCACATGAGGACGACGATCGAGGTGCTGCGCCGGCGCCCCGAGACGCTGGTCCTGACGGTCGACGCCGCCCAGCTCGTGTACACGCCCATTCCCGGCGAGACGCTGACCGTGCCCATGGACGGGACCGACGTCGAGCTCCGCGAGGGAGAGCACCGGGTGCGCACCAGCGTAGAGTGGGACGGGCCGCTGCTGGCGCTGGAGCACCAGGTGGTGTCGGGGGCGATGGTGCGCGAGACGCTCGAAGTGGTGGGCGACCGCATGATCATGCGGCGCGTGATCACCGGGTCCGCCGCCGGAGAGCCGCTGGTCCTGGCATACGACCGGCGCTGAGGAGCGCCGGGGCGGGGCGCGCGGCGGGTGGGCCGTCGGGCGCGGGTGGGCCGTCGGGCGGTCGGCGA
>CBDCSB010000007.1:0-27461 GCA_965221305.1 Vicinamibacterales bacterium
CTTGGGCGTCGCCGGTGCTCTACACTTGTGCGCCGCGGTTGTTCCCGGTTGGCCGGGCGCGCGCCGTGGCAGGCCAGCATGACGAGCATCGCGGGCACCGTGATCCACGCCGGGAGCGGTGCGGAATCGGCCCGGGGGCGGCTGCTTGTGCTCGAGAAGCCGATCAGCTTCTGGGGCGGGGTCGATCCGCTGACGGGCGAGATTGTGGATCCGCGACACCCGCGGCACGGGGAACGCCTGGGCGGGTGCATCCTTGCGATGGAGCGCGCCATCGGGTCGAGCTCTTCCAGCGCGGTGATGCTGGAACTCCTTCGCAACCGGGTAGCGCCCGCCGCGATCGTGATTGGCCAGCCAGACGCGATCCTGATCCTCGGGCTTCTTGTCGCAGACGAACTGGGCTACGAAACGATCCCCGTGCTACGCGCCCGGCCCCGCGACTTTGCGCTGCTGGCCGAGGCAGATGGGTGTCGCGCGACGATGCGGGGGGACGTGCTGCGCGTTCGGTCCGTCGGGCGACGCGAATGACGCCGCGAATGGGGCGCGCCGACGGTTAGGGCAGGGCGTACCGTTCGAGCGTGTGCAGGCCGTATTCGTCGGTTCTCGCGGCGTAGAGCACGCCGGAACCGAAGCTGACGACGCGGCGGCCCATGGGGAACTCGACGATCAGGCTGCGCTCGCCGCTGCCGTCGAACACGTCGTAGAGCGGAGGCTCGCCGCCCTCGCGGTGTCGGCGCACCCAGGCGCGGCCGCGTTCGTCGACCCGCACCGGCGCGTTGTAGAAGGGCGGCTTCGCGTCGGGCCAGGCGTAGGCGTCCAGGTCCTGGTCGTCGTCGTCCGAAAAGCCGCCCCGCGAGGCGCGCGTGGTCATCGCTCCGTTTTCGATCTCGACCGAGATGCTGAATCCGCCGCCCGACTCGAGCTGTGCCTGGGCCCACTCCTCTTGCTCGGCGCGACCGATCGCCACGGGCGTGTGGGGGGTCGGCGGACCGCTGGCGACCGAGCCGTCCTCGGCGATCCAGTCGATGCGGTATTCCCCGGCCCGGGCCACGACCAGCCGCCCGTCGGGCGCCACGCCCCACGCGTCGGCCGGCGACAGGGGGATTGCGCTGACCCGCTGGTTCTGCTCGTTCGGCCCGCCCTGGGTTTCGGTGACGGTCTCGGGCAGCTTGATGGACGCCACCTCGTCGAGCGCTTCGGTGTCCGGCGCGAAGCGAAGAACGCTGCCGGAATCGCTCTGGGGGGCGCCGGGTTCGAGGCTGCGGAAGTACAGCCGGCCCCGGTCGTCGACGGCCTGCGGGAGCGCCATCACGATCTCGCCGCGCGCGATGTCGCCCATGCTGTAGGGCCTGGTGGCGCCGAACTCCAGGTCGGGTCCCAGCTCGGTCAGGCGTCCGTTGCCCAGGTCCACCAGCAGAGTGCGGCCGCCGGGTAGCGGCCAGACGGCGTCGGGCTGACGGTATTCGTCGGGTCCCTCGCCGACGCCGCCGATGGTGTCGACCGTGCCCGCGTCGAGGTCGAGGTGAACGACGGCCTGGCCGAGCGGATCGGCGACGAGCACGGTGCCGTCGGGGAATTCGCGCACGGTGGACACGAACGAGAAGGGCTCTCCCCAGGCCGCCTCGGGCTGGCCCAGCGCGACGGTGTCGGGGCCTGGGGGCTGCGCGTCGCCCCCCGACCCCACCTGCATTAGCAGCCATGTGCCCGCGGCCAGCACCGCCGCCCCCGCCAACACCGCCACAACCCGATTTCGCATTCCGCGCTCCCGTTGTCCGCCTTTGTGTCCGCCCGTGTCCGCCTGCCCGCCTCTGTGCGCGTTCGGCTACTTCACGAACAGCATGTCCCGGTACGTCGGGAACGGCCACAGGTCGTCGGGAATCACCTTCTCCATGCGGTCGGCCACCTCTCGCACCGCGTTCATCGCGGGGATCACGTTGTTGCGCATGTGCACGACCTTCTCGGACACCTCGTCGCCGCCCAGGTCCTCGTTCTGCGCGTCGAGCTCGTCGAGGGCGGCGCTCAGCTCGTTGATCAGCTCGGCCACACGCCCGATGTTGCTGTCGAGGCCCACTGTGGAAACGCCGGCCTTCTTTCCGGCCTTGCGCGCGGCCCCGAGCTGTGCCAGATAGGTGGCTGCGGCGGGCAGGATCATGCAGCGCGCGATCCGGGCCGCGGTCTCGCCTTCGATGTTGATCTTGATGAAGTACTGCTCGGTCAGCACCTCGAGCCGCGCCTCGAGCTCGCGGGGCGACAGCACCCCGTACTTGTCGAAGAGCGCCTGGTTCTTCTTCGACGCCAGCGCCGGCAGCGCCTCGACCGTCGAGCCGGTGTTGAGCAGACCGCGGCGGGCGGCCTCCTCGACCCACTCGGCCGCGTAGTTGTCGCCGTTGAAGATGATCCTCTGGAATGACGGGATCTCGTTGGAGAGCAGCGTCCAGAGCGCGTCCTCGATCGACGTGCCGGCCGCGACGATCGGCTCCAGCACGTCGGTCCACTCGTCGATCGACTCGGCCACGATGGTGTTGAGAACCGTCGCCGGCAGAGAGACGCTGGCCGACGATCCCACCGCGCGGAACTCGAACTTGTTGCCGGTGAAGGCGAAGGGCGACGTGCGGTTGCGGTCGCCCGAGTGGCGCGGAAGGTCGGGCAGCACCGTGACGCCCAGCCCCAGAAGGCCCTCGCGGTCGCGCTTCTTCGCCGATCCCGATTCGGCCAGCTGGGCGAAGATGTCTTCGAGCTGCTCGCCGAGGAAGACGGAGATGATCGACGGAGGCGCCTCGTTCGCGCCCAGGCGGTGGTCGTTCCCGGCCGTCGACACGCAGGCCAGCAGCAGGTCCTGGTGCTTCTCGACCGCGCTCATGACGGCGGTGCAGAAGAACAGGAACATGAGGTTGTCGTGCGGCGTCTCGCCCGGGTCCATCAGGTTGCGGTCGGACGTGCCGAACGACCAGTTGACATGCTTGCCGCTGCCGTTGATGCCCGCGAACGGCTTCTCGTGCATCAGACACACGAAGCCGTACTTCCGCGCGGTGCGCTCGAGCACCCGCATGGTCAGCTGCTGGTGGTCGGAAGCGACGTTGGCGTTCTCGTAGACTGGCGCCATCTCGTACTGGCCCGGCGCCACCTCGTTGTGGCGCGTCTTCATCGGCACGCCCAGCCGGTACAGGTCCATCTCGACCGCCTGGATGCACGCCAGAACGCGCTCGTGAATCGTGCCGAAGTAGTGGTCGTCGAGCTCCTGGCCGCGCGGCGGCTTCGCCCCGAAGAGCGTGCGCCCCGAGGTCATGAGGTCGGGGCGGCGGTAGTAGAACTCGCGGTCGAGGAGGAAGAACTCCTGCTCGGGCCCCAGGCTGGCCGTCACCCGCCCCGCGTCGATGCCGAAGAGCTTGAGCGCGCGCCGCGTGACCCGGTCGAGCGCGTCCATCGAGCGCAGCAGCGGAATCTTGGCGTCGAGGCTGTCGCCCGCCCAGCTCGAAAAGGCGGTGGGAATGCAGAGGTAGGTTGCCGACTCGCCCCCCATGACGAAGGCGGGCGACGTGGGGTCCCATGCCGTGTACCCGCGGGCCTCGAAGGTGGCGCGCAGCCCGCCCGAGGGGAACGACGACGCGTCGGGCTCGCCCTGCACCAGCTCGTCGCCGCCGAAGTCGGTCATCGCGCGGCCGTCGCGCCCCACCTTCAGGAACGAGTCGTGCTTCTCGGCGGTGCTTCCCGTGAGCGGCTGGAACCAGTGCGTGTAGTGGGTGGCGCCGCGCGAGAGCGCCCAGTCCTTCATGGCCGCCGCCACGCTGTCGGCAATGCCGGGTTCGAGCTCCTCGCCGTGGTGGATCGTGCGGAGAAGCCGCTTGAAGACGTTGTCGGGCAGGCGGGACTGCATCTCGCGCAGCCCGAAGGTGTCCTCGCCGAAGAGCCGAGGCAGAAGGTCGCGGTCGCCGGGCCGGGACTCGGGCCTCCGGCTCCAGGTCTTGGCGGCGCTGACGGAGTCGAAGCGTCTCTGGGTGCTCATGCGGTGCCGTTCCTCGCGTGGGGTGGGGGGCGCGTTCGTGGATCCGCATCCAACATGAGACCGGGCGCGCGAATGTCAAGACGGCGGCTTGCCGCAGGGGGGGTGCATGCGCCATCGTTCGTCGGAGCCGCAGCGTAGTTTCGCCACGCCCGCAGCGTTGTTCCGCCCGCCCCCGCCCATGGGAGACAGATCATGAACCCGACGACGGCGACCGAGAAGCGCGCTGGCGAGAGGGTTAGCGGTCCCGGTGGTGCCGCCCGCTGGCAGGAGCTCTCGATCGTCGGCTTCAGGGGGCTGGAGGATTTGACGCTCTCCGGCCTCGGGGCGTTCAACCTGCTCGTCGGCGCCAACGGTGTGGGCAAGACCTCGGTGCTGGAAGCTGCGCTGCTCCTGGCGGCGGGGTCGAGCAAGCCGGAACTCGACTTCGAGCTGGAGCAGCTCCGCGGCTATCCGGCTCAGCGGGTCAAGGACCTGCAGTACCTGTTCCGCGACCCGGACTCGCCCATCGTCCTGACTTGTAAGGACGCTGAAGGCGTGGAACGCCGACTGCGGATGCGTCTTGGGCGAGAGGACATTACGGTGACCAGGCCCAAGCCAGATCCGGGCTCTGGATCCGGCACCCCCGAACCGACATCGGGAAGCACCCTTACCTCGCGGAAGGTCCGCGCCCTCGTTCTGGATCACAAGAGCACGGTGTCGGCGGATGGCACGCCCGGTGGCCATGGCTCGGCGCTCGTGGACCAGGACACAGGCTACGCCGTCGCATACAGGGGCGAGGCCAGCGAGGATGCGCAGGCGCCTGCCACACTCATCAACTCCGAGCCTCAGGTACCCCTCGAGCAGCTCGGTCAGCTCGTCGAACGCGGATCGGACGGCCGTCTCGTCGACCGCTTGAGGAAGTTGAATCCCCGAATCCGTGACCTGCGCCTGACGGCCCAGGCGGCCTTCGTCGACGTCGCCGGCGCCAACGGCGAGACCTCCAGACTGCCCCTCAACATGTTCGGCAGCGGACTGGTGCGCGCCGCCCAGATCATGGCACACTGCCTGCTTAGCGCCGACAGGCTTCTCCTGATCGACGAGTTCGATTCGGGCCTGCACTACGAATCCCTGCCTCCGCTAGTCGAAGGCCTGGTCGCGCTCGCCTCTGAACAGGGCATTCAGGTGCTGGCCACCACCCACAACATCGACGCTCTGAAAGCGCTTCGGGACACGATGTCTCAGCCCGACCTCGCCGAGCACCGCGAGAGCGTGTGCTGCTACGCCCTCAAGCGGGACTACTACAAGCGGGTGCGCACCTACCGGTACGACCACGCACAGTTCGATCACTGCATCGAGCACGGCCTCGAGCTGCGATGACGCCAGTCGGAATCACGGTCTTCGTCGAGGGTGAGAGCGACAAGAGGTTCGTCGAGTGCTTGTCGAACCATCTCGACATCCGACTGACGCGACCCGGCCGGTCGTCGACTGCGTGCCGCACGTGGTTCCAGATGTCGGGCGCGAGCTGCCACTCGTCGATCAGGCGGGGCGTGTCCCCCTGTAGCACGAACTCGGGGTCGGCGCGGGCGGCCCTGCGCGCGGACCGGTGCGCGTCGAGCAGGACGCCGCTGGCCGCGAACTGCTTGGCCGTTGCTGTCTTGCCGCATGCCCGCGTCATCGACAAGATTGCAACGATCTCAGCAACAATCCTGCAACGCCGCCAACGACAAGTTCGCAACCCCAAGACACAGGAACGCCGCAACGGGCGGAACGCAGGAGCGGTTCAGGATGGACGCCCCGCAGGACGCCCCCCTACTCCTCCACCGTGAAGTGGAACATCATCCCCGCGCTGAGGTGCTCGGCGATGTGGCAGTGCAGCATCCAGTCGCCCGGGTTCGACATCTCGACCAGGATGTCCATGGTCGAGCCGACGGGCAGGATCGCGGTGTCCTTCCAGACCAGGTTGTCGTTGGGCACGTCGTCGCGCGCAAGCACCACGAACCGCTGGCCGTGCACGTGGATGGGGTGGTTCATCGGGTGGAACGAATCGGGCGAGTTGAAGACGCGGATCTTCACCAGGTCGCCCCGCTGGAAGGTCCAGTGGATGTCGTCGTTTTCGCGGCCTGTGGCCAGGTCGCGCAGGATCCATGTGACCTGGTTCCCCGAGGAGAGCCAGTTCATCATGGGCATCGCGTCGTTCCACTCCATAGGAGGGATGTAAAGGGTGTCCATCTCCATCGAGCGGACGATCGGGAGAGGAAGCCCCCGCACTCGCACGGTGGCTTCGAGGGTGTAGTCCGGAGCGCGGCCCGCGTGCGCGCGCATGGCGCCGGCCTCGGCCGCCACCTCGTCGATGCCGCGAAGCGTCGCATGCGCCTCGGTCGCTTCGTCGGCGACGGGCGGCCCGGCCACGGTGACCAGCGCCAGCGTGTCCACATGCGGGTAGAATTCGCCCCGGAAGTGGTTGATGGCCTGAATCGTGTTCGCGATCGCCACCTCGCCCTCGTCCGGGAAGACCACGTCCACCACGTAGCGCTCGGCCGGCGCGATCACCACGCTCGGCACCCAGCTCTCGCGCTCGAAGCGGCCCAGGTCCGACGCCACCAGCTTCACTCGCGCCGACCCGAAGGTGACGTTGAAGGTGCGGGTGTTGGCGACGTTGGTCACGAAGAAGCGCACCACCTCGCCCGGGCGGACCTGCAGTCCGTGCCCCGTCGACCCGTTCACGAGCATCACGTTCCCGAACCGCCCCATGAGCGCGTGGGTCGGCGCTTCCCCGCCCCAAGGAATGAGGCCCTGGTCGTCCATCAGGATGTCGTCCAGGACGAGCATCTCCTCGCGGTGCGCGGGCCCGTAGTGGTCCGGGTCGGGCGACTCGACGAGCAGGTTGCCGTACAGGCCCAGGTCCTGCTGCACGTCCTCGCGCATGTGGGGGTGGTACCAGAACATCCCGGCGTCGGGCACGCGCAGCTCGTATGTGAACGACTCGCCGACCTCGATCGGGTCCTGGGTCAGCGTCTCGACCCCGTCGAAGCGGTTCTCCAAGCGCAGACCGTGCCAGTGCACCGTCGTCGGGCTCTCGATGCGGTTGGCGACGCGCACAATCACGGTCGAGCCCTGGGGCGCGCGAATGAGCGGCCCCGGGTGCTGGCCGTTGTAGCCGTACATGGCCGCCGTGTGGCCGTGAAGCGTGCGCCGAACCAGCGTGACGTCGATGTCGAAGGTGTCCCCGGGCGCCAGATGGACCACTTCGCTGGGCCGCGCCTCGGGCAGCGTCATGACATCGATGCCCGCCGCCGCCAGAAACGGCTCGACCGGCGGCAGCGCCATCTCCAGCCCCGGGATCATGGGCATGTTCGGGTCCATGGGCGGCATGCGCCAGCCGCTCCCGCCCATGTCGTGCATCGCGTGGGCGCCGTGGTCCATCTGCTGGGCGGCGGCCGAAGGCAGCCAGGCCGCCAGGGCCAGCAGGGCAGCGGCAGGCCGCGGGAGAAATGCGGCTCGGCGTCTAGAAAGCCAAAGTGTACTGGGCTTCCGGACCATTGTAGATCATGATGCAAGAATTGAGTATGTCTCTCCCAATCAGGGCAATGATCCCTTGCCCGTTGATATTGACTCCGAGAGCGCGGAGCGTCTGGATTGCCACTACGTCGCTGCTGGTGCTACCCCGTTGGACCAACGTGATCTTCCCGGCGTAGACGCTCACCTCTGATGGCCCCGACGCCGACGACATGCGTGCGGTGTCGACCGCTGGTAGCCCTGCGCGCATGGCAACTTCATCGTCAATGCAGGTGGCGGATGCCCCGGAGTCGATCAAGGCCAAGCCCTTGACGACGGGGATCTCGTCTCCGCGACGCCTGCGAATGTCAGCCTGTTGATCTAGTACGGACACCGTGACCGTAAGAAGCGGACCCATGGCCTCCAGACCCTTTCGGTCTGGTCTGCCGTCTCGGGTCGTGGCGCGCCCTGTCAGGACCGGCAAGTTAGAGGCACTCCGAGAGAGAGGGCGGGATTGCTCTCTACCGGGTCTTCCGGCCGGTCAACGGACCGAACGAGGAACGCGCGGGCGTCGGGGAATTGCTCTACCCCGGCGAGGATCCCAGCTTCGCGCGTGTCGTAAGCGCCGTGCACCTGCTCCCCCTTGATGAGCACATGCTTCCCCGGATGCTCCTTCTTCAGTCTCTCCTTGTGCCTCTTGAGGTAGGCCCTCTCGGCAACCAATATCTGGCTCATTTCCGCATCTCCCTGTCGTAGCCTCCAATGCACGCGGGCATCCCGCCAAGCGCCGCTCGCCCAGCCCTACTCATACCCGTAGGCCGCGCAGTTCTTTTCCTCGAAGGGGCCGTGGCCGGCCATGGTGTGCATCATGCCGCTGCGGGACATGCCGCGGATGACGATCGGGCCGGTCCACATGGTCGCGTCGGGGTCGAAGGCGGGCTCCAGGGTGACGACCACGAGGAACTTGTTCCAGGCGACCCGGCCTTCGAAGCGCGCCGGGTCGGCGAGCTCGCCGGCCAGCGCGATCCTGTCGAGTTCGGGGGTGGTGGTCCACACCACGTATGCGCCGTCGCGCGCGGGGGCAAGGCGGTCGAGGCTGACTGTGAAGTCGTACTGGTAGCTCCCGTCCGGTCCGAGGGCGACGCCGTACGGGGAAGCCGCGAAGGCCACCTCGCCAATGCCGCTCGCGTTGCCGGTGCCGGGCACGCGCCGGGTCGAGACCATGGGGAACTGGTAGTACTCGGGGCCGCACGCGGCCGCGTCCCCGGCCACCTCGGAGGGCGGGTCGGCCACCCGCCGGCCCCCTTCGGCGTTCCGGGGCGGCGCCGCTGCCACGAGCAGGGCCGTCAGCGCCAGCAGCCCGCCCGGTCGGCGCAATCCAGTCCTCATCCTCAGCTCACAGGCCTGCGAATGGGCCCGCGGTCCCAGTCCTGGACCGACGAGATGTTCGGCATGCCCCAGTCCTCGCCGTCCCAGCCGCTGAAGCCGTCCATGCGGAAGGTCCAGATGCCGGTGGTCATGTCGCTGACGACGATCAGGCCGTCGGCGTTGCGGACGTCGACCCCGAACGCGCCGTTGAAGACGGCGGTGCGATCGCGGTTGGGCGGGCCGATGTAGGTGTCGTAGTAGCCCACTGTTACGGGGTTTTCGGGGTCCATGAGCGAGAAGATCTGCAAGCCGTCGAGGTAGCCCGAGGCGAAGACGTAGGGCCAGCGCACCTCGTGGTTGTGGACCAGGTTCTGCCAGTCGGCGGTCCACGCCGAGATGGGCGAGCGGATGTTGGTGACCTCGCCGTCGAGGGCGGGCTGGAGGTCGAAGATGCGAAGCGGGGCGTACTGGTACTCGGTCTCGGCGACCACGTAGCGGCCGTCGGGGCTCGGGGTGAAGGTGTGCCCCCCGCGCACGCCGCTGACGCCCACCAGCGTGATCCGCAGCTCGGGGCTTTCGATGTCGGTGACGTCGTAGATGTAGTAGCCGCCCGAGCCGCCGCCGTAGAAGCGGTCCTCGCCGGTGTCGGGGTGGTACGCGACGTAGAAGTCGTGGTATCCGCGTCCGCCCCGGTTGAACTCGGTCTCGGGCACCGGCACCCGGCCCACGAGCGCGTTGTCGAGGTCGCCCTCGACCACCCGGCCCATGTCGTAGACGTGGGCGAAGGGCCCGCTCACGGTGGAGAACAGCAGGACCCGCCCGTCGGAGTGCTTGTAGACGAAGATGTTGTGGAAACCCCCTGGCAGGTCGGGCTCGCGGATCCGGGCCACCTCGGTCACGGTCGACGCGTCGGGCAGGCCGGTCACGTCCAGCACCACCGCGCCCATGTCGGTGTTGGGCCCGCCCTGTCCGAACTGCAGCGACTGCACCACGTAGTAGCGGTCGGCGATCTTGAAGTGCTTCACGTCCATGCCGCCGGTGCGCATGTGCAGGTCCTGGTTCTCGATCCGCCACTCGTAGATGACCTCGGGCTGCTCGGGGTCGGCGATCGAGACGATGTCGAGGCCCTTCGGCCCGACGTCGCCGTACACCATGCGCGCCACGTACGCGTAGGGCCGGTCCAGCTCCTGCTCGATGTCCATGTCGGCCACCGAAAGGCGCGGCCCGAGCGGAATGTGGCCGAGGATCTCCATGTTGTCGCTGCCGGGCTTCAGGGGCGACCACTGCGCCCCGGCGGGGGCGGCCAGAGCGCCGAGCGCTAGACCGGCGAGCAGGAAGGCGGCGGTGGCGAATGCGGGCTTGGACCGAACGGACATGACCTGGACCTCCAGCGTGATGGAACGTGTGCGGCGCGGCGTCGGGCAGGAAAAGTACGGGAACGGGGGCGCGCCGAACAAGGAACGGGGGGTGCGGTTCGCCTCGTCCGCGCGTCAGGCCACCCTACGGCACCGCCGCCTTCACCTCGACCGACCCGACTCCTGTCCGCGGCTCGGGAACCGGGTCGCCGAATTCGCGCAGGGATTCCAAATGGAAGACGACCGCCTCGCGGATTAGCTTCTCGGCATCCTCGTACGAGTCCGCAGCGGCCACGCACCCCGGAAGGTCGGGCGCATAGGCCGAGTAGCCGTTGTCCGTTTGCTCAATGACGATCGCGTAGGTCATGCAATCCCTCCGTTCGTAGTCCCGCCTGCTTGAGGATACTGTTCCAACCCCCGCCCTCACAACGGCCACCGCTGCACCGCCATCCAGGCCGCCGTCGCTCCGGTCACCACCGACAGCACCACGTTCCACGCCCGGTCCGACAGCTGCAGCCCGCGCGTGGCCACCCACGCCGACCCCAGCACCGCCGCCGCGACCAGGATCTGCGCCAGTTCGAGCCCGACGTTGAAGGACAGCAGGGGCAGAAACAGGCTCCGCTCCTCGCCCAGCACCAGACGCAGAAAGCCCGCGAACCCAAAGCCGTGCACAACGCCGAACGCAAGGGCAAGCACATAGCGGGCGGGCCGCGCCGAGACCCGGTGCCGCGAGGGATCGTCGCGCCGCAGGGCCAACAGATTCACCGCCGCCGTGGCCACGATCGTCACCGGGATCAGGAACTCGACCAGCCCCGCGTCGACCCGCGCCAGCCGCAGCGTGGCCAGCGCCAGCGACACCGAATGGCCGATTGTGAATGCAGTCACAAGCACAAGCAGCTCGCGCCACCGCTTCAGCGAATAGGCCGCGCACAGCACCGCCAGAAAGAGAATGTGGTCGTACCCCTGAAGGTCGAGCAGGTGCTCGAAGCCGAGGCGCAGATAGACGGCGAAGGTGCTCATTGGGCACCGTGGCGCACGCGGCGGGACCGCACGGCGACCCAGACCGCGCACCAGGCCAGCCATGACACGCGTTCCCAGGGTGCAAGGGTGCTGAAGTGCGACCACAGCAGCAGCGGCACGGTGGCCACCAGCTTGATCGCCGACCCGTGGTGGTATGGCAGCGTGCGGACGACCACCGTCACCGCCCCGCGCCGATCCCGGTGCAGGGTGCGCTCGATTGCGCGGCCCAGCTCGCCCGGCGCCATGTCGCGCCAGCCGGGAATGCGCATCGCGCTCCACGCGGGCACGGTGCGACCCCACCCGTGCAGGTTGCTCCCCGTCACCACCGCCAGATCCATGGAGTCGGCGAGCGCGACGATCTCCGCACGCTCGGCCTGGGCCTGTTCGAGGCCGCGAGGCGCGCCGTCGCTTAGCTGCACGCCGATCACGCCGGCCGGAGCGTCGGGGCCGAACGGCACGATCCGGTCGAGCGCGCCCGGGATCGTGTACAGCATCGTTGCGGGCGCGCCCCCCCGGTCGTGCGCCGCGGCGATCGAGTCGGGGACCAGGTGGTGCCCCGTGCTGTCGAGCGCAAACGCGTAGCGCGCCCGCTCGCCCAGCAGGTTGGTGTGGCGGTTGCGCAGCCGCACTTCCATGCCGCTCAGCAGCACGGTGCCGTCGCCGGCGCGCGCCGGGTTGGCAAGCTCGGCCTCGCGCATGCCCGCCCATGTGTAGTGGTCGGTCAGGTAGGCCGCATCGAAGCCGCCGGCCCGGTGCCACGCGCGGTTGCGGGCCACCGTGAAGCCCGGCCGCCCGTCGTGCGAATGGTCGGTGTGCGAATGGAAGTCCACCGCAACCAGGTCGGGGTCGGCCAGCCGGATCGCGGCCATGGGGCGCGGCAACAGGGCGGCGGCGGCGTAGAAGGCGAGCAGGCCGGCCAGCGCGGCCACGGCGAAGAGCGCTTCGCGGGCGAGGCCGCGGAGCAGCGAGCGGCGAGGGGCGCGGGGCGAGCGGCGGGGGGCGCGGGCAGCGACCACGCGGGCGGCTGCGTAGAGCAGGATCAGGGTCGCGAGCACGGCGTAGTGCTGGCTCGCCGCGAGCAGGGACAGCGTGTCCCAGAGGCCGAAGAGGGGCGCGCCGAGGAGGTAGCCGGGCGGGTGGTGCAGGGCGGCGGCGGGGAACGGCTGCAGGGTGACGCCATCGCGCAGGGCCGGGGTGGCGAAGGGCGCGGAGACCACCACCAGGGCGGCGACCAGAAGGGCGGGGCGGTGGCGCCGAGGCACTTGGCGGCGCCGAGGCACTTGGCGGCGCGGCGGCGCTTGGGCTGCCCGCCTCATCGCACCGTGGCCGCCAGCTGGAGGGCGCGTTGGCGGACGAGGTCGGCCTGGCGCGCGAGCGCGCCTTCGTCGAGTTCCGGCTTCGCCAGCTCGTCCGCCACCGCGCCGACCCGCCGGGCCGCCAGCTCGCACAGCTCCCCGACCCGCCGCCGCACGAACGGCGCCGCCATGCCGCACTTTCGCGCGAATCGCTCCCAGTCCGTGCGGCGCAGCTCCTCGAGCGTGTGGCGACCCCCGATGTGCATAGCGAACCTTGGGCTCAAGCGTGGATAGACAACCGTCGACAGCAGGTCGTAGAGCGGGGCCAGCACAACCTCGCCGCCCGCCTTCCTGAGCAGGCTGTAATTCTTGCCGTGAGCGTCGGCGTTGCCAAGCAGCACCTGCACGATCGCGGCGTCGAGGAGCCCCAGCACGGCCACGGCGGGGCGGGTGCACGCCCGCCGCACCAGTTCGAAGCACTCCGGAAAGCCGGGCCCGCCCTCCGAGGCGTACTTCCGCTGGGGCACAACCCCGAGCGCCTGGCAGAAATCCTCCTGATGCAGCCGCTCCACGCCGCCGTCCGGGGCCGACCGCCTGTCGTAGCGCTCGACCAGCAGGGAGGCGCCGACTCCGGGTGCCGCAGCCAGTCGCACCGGCGCGACGTTCAATCCCATCCGCAACGCGAGGCGCATCGCAAACGCTTCGTTTTCGGTGGGGTGGTCGAGGTCGGGGATCGGCGGCTTGCAGATGTGCGTGCTGGGCTGGCCTGGAACGGGGAACGCGAGGCGCTTCCCCACCAGCACGACCGCAAACTTGCGTTGGGCTCCGGCCAGGGACATCCGCAGGCCTCTACCCAGGGGGCCGGCCGGTCCGAGCAGCAGCTCGTCGTCCCGGAGCGGCTCGGGGGCCGGGTCCGCCGGAGCCTCGGGCGGTTCCTCGCGATCCGGCAGCAGGGTGAGCGCGCCCGCCAAGTCGCCTCCGAGCCCCGCCAGGAGACGGAAGGTGTTCGAAGGCGAGACGCCGAGCGCCGCCGCGGCGGCATCTCGCTGCGCGTCCTCGGGCAGTAGGCCCTCGAAGAACGGCAGGCACTGCCGCGGGCTGAAGCTCTGCGGTCGCTTGGGGAGCGAGAACGAGATGGCCGGCGCGGACTCGTCCTCGATCCACGGGCGGTGGTAGGCGAAGCGCATTGCGCCGTGTCGATCCAGCGACAGGCGGCCGACCTGCGCCCCGCCCCAGCGGACGGTCAGCGACCGGGTCATTCGGACGACCAGGCCGGGCGCCGGGCGGCGCGGGTTGGGGACGGGGGCGAAGGGCCGGCCCCTTCGGCTGCCGCCCGAAGCTCGGCCGCCCCACCCGGCGGCATCTCGACGCGCAGCCTGCACCCGAGCGCGTCGAGGACGTCGATGACCTTCGCCAGCCGCACGGTCGGCTTTCCCCGTTCGAGCTCCGAAAGGAAGCGGACGCCCACCCCGGCGGCGCCCGCCAGCTGATCCTGGCGGAGGCCTTGCGCCCGCCGGGCAGCCCGTACGATGCGTCCGAGTTCCGCAGGCGTCATGGTGTGGCCTCTTTCCCGTTCGGTAAAGCGATCGGCGCCGGGCTGCGAACCCGGAGCCTGCTACTCAGTCAAACTGCAATCCCGAACGGGAAAAATTGGGGTGCGGGAGGCGCGGGGCAAGGGTCGTGGGATTCCCGAACGGGAAAACGGCCTGTCGTTGTGGGCTCGGAGGCTCGCAGTTTGCCCGAACGGGAAAACCGGACCGGCGGCCAGGTTGCCGGCGCGGCAAATATCCCGAACGGGAAAACCGGGCCCCTAACGCGCCAACGTGTGCGAGTACTTGACCAGCAGCGCGCGGCCCGACGACAGCGGGCGCCTCGGGCCCAGACCGGCGTCGCGGTCGTTGTGGAAACCCTCGTTGTAGACGATCCAGAGGTCGGTGCCTTCGCGGAAGTGGTAGCGGAAGCGGACGTTGAGGCTGGTCTGGTCGGTTGCGCCGTTGTACTGGCCGAAGGTGGTCATCGACACGCTGGGGTTCAGCGCGGTCTTGACCCTGAGGCTGCCCAGGCGGGCGGTGGTGGCGACGCCGCGGTCGGCGAAGTCGAGGCGGTTGATCTCGTAGCCCGCCTCTAGCTCCAGGTACTTCGACACCACCCACACGGGCGCGACCGACAGCCTGACGCGGGTGCCGTCGTAGAAGGTCCCCACCGAGGCCTCGAATTCGCCCCGCAGGAAGTCGCTGCGCGGCAGGCGGAGCATGGACGTGGCTTCGTGGAACCAGTGCTCGCCCGCGGGGATCGTCACGTCCGAGATGGGAAAGGGGTCGCGCACGCTCTCGAAGCTCGACAGCGCGCCCACGGTCAGGTCGGCCCCGCTGCGGAATTCGAACTCGATTTCGGGCCGGATCTCGCGCGACTCTGCGGTGCGGTCGGCGTTGCGGAAGTACTGGGCCGTGCTGATCTGGAACGCGCGCGACTGGAGCGGCGACGCGTCGTCGCGCAGCTGGCGGTGCCGCAGCTGGACGCCGCCGTAGGTGAAGTCGCGGCGCAGCTGGAACCCGAGGCCGGGCAGGTAGTCCTCGCCCGCGCGGATCCCTTCCAGGTAGTACGAGAAGCCCTCGTCGCTGCGGCGCTCCATGCGCACCCTCGCAAGCCCCGACTCCAGCCCGCCCGCCTGGTCGACGGCCTCGTCGAAGGTGTGGGCCCACTGCAGGATCAGGTAGTCGTAGCCGCGCCACCGCAGCACCGCGTCCAGACCGTAGGCCGTGTTGTTGTGGCCGCTCGAACCCAGGCGCGTGGTGAGCATGGCGCCGACCCGCGAGAACTCGTCAATGATCTGCTGGCGCACCCGGAACACGCCCATGTTCTCGGACGAGAGGTCGCCGTGCGCGGCGGTCTGCATGTTGAGGAAGCCGAAGTCGGTGCCCGCCCAGCGCCCGACCGCGCGCGCGCCGCCGTAGATGCGCACGATTTCGCCCTGGTCCAGCCCGATGCGGCGGCTATGGAAGAGCCGGTTGAACATGCCGCCTGTGTTGAAGTCGAAGGTCGACGCGCGCTCCTGGAAGAACTGCCGCTTCTCGGGGAAGAACAGGGCGAAGCGGGTCAGGTTGATCTGCTGGTCGTCGGCCTCGACCTGCGCGAAGTCGGTGTTTAGGGTCAGGTCCAGCGCCAGGTTCGACGTGGGCGACACCTTCATGTCGAGCCCCGCCTCGGTCGTGGGGTCGCGCTCGCTCCGCCATTCGGCCTGCGGCACGTCGGGCGGCTCGGCGAGCACGGGGTTCTGCTTGAAGCCGGCCAGCGAGAACGGCGTCAGGTACACGGGCGTGGACTGCTGCACGTCGCGCAACACCACGCGTTGCGCCAGCGACGGCTTGGCGAACGCAAGCCCTCCCCACCTGGGCTCGATCGCGGGAAACGTCTGGCGCTCGCCCTTTCGGGCCACGACCCGGTACAGGATCAGCCCCATGGTGACCTCGTTGCCGGTCACCTGGAAGCCCAGCGTCGAGAACGGGATTCTGAACTCGGCGAACCAGCCCCGGTCGGTCTGGGTGGTGGCCACGTCCCAGTGCGAATTCCACTCCCAGTTCATCGGCATGCCGTTGGTGAACTCGGCGTCGTTCGACATCGTGCGGTCCTGGCGCACGCCCGAGGGGTTCACCGTGAACCAGACCGCGGTCTCGTAGTCGTTGTAGCTGTCGATGACGACCGAAAGGATGTCGTCGCCGCTGTACTGGTCGCGGTAGAACGTGCCCGTGCGGATCCCGTCGGGGTCCGAGTCCCACATGCGCCCCGCAACGTACAGGTACTGGTCGTCGTGCCCCACCCGCACCTCGGTCGCCTCGGTCAGCGCCGCGCCGAACGTGGGCTGCAGCATGGTCATCTCGAAGGGCGCGAGCGCGTCCCAGGCCGCCTCGTCGACGACGCCGTCCAGCTCGATCTCGCCCGAGAGGCGGGGGATCGTGATGGGGGCGTCGGGGTTGGGTGGAATAGGGCGAAGCTGGCCCTCGAGGCCGCCGTGCGCGGCAAGAAGGGCGGCCAGGCCCGCAATCGTCGGGAGAAGAAAGGTTCGAGTCATCGTCGCGTCGCGGCTGACCGTCGCATGGGGCGGGAAACGGCGCGGCCCGAAACGGGCCCGCGCGCCAGTTGCAGGAACACCTTGGTAACATATGTCATGACCCATTTGCACCACGAAACCGTTGAGGCGCCCCCGTCGGCGCCCCGCTCCGCGCCCGCCCGCCAGATGCTGCTCCTGCACGGCATCTACGGCGCCGGACGGAACTGGGGCGCGGTCGCCAGGCGGCTGGTTCGGGCGCGGCCCGACTGGCGCGTCGTCCTGGTCGACCTGCGCTCGCACGGCCGCAGCCCCAGGCTGTCGCCCCACACGCTCGAGTGCTGCGCGGCAGACCTGCTGGCCCTGGAGGACCGCCTGGGCGCGCCCGCCGACGCCGTGCTCGGCCATTCCTTCGGCGGCAAGGTCGCGCTGCTGCACGCCCGCGAACGGGCGCGGCGCACGGGTCGCGCCGCCCGTCAGCTCTGGATCGTGGACTCGTCGCCGTCCACCGGCGCTCCCGGCGGGAGCGCATGGCGCATGCTGGGCGTGCTCAGGCGGCATCCCGGGCCGTTCGGCAGCCGGGCCGAGGCGGTCGACGCCGTGGCGTCGGAGGGCTTTTCGCCCCTGGTGGCCAGCTGGATGGCGGTCAACGCGGTGCGAACCGACGCCGGGCTGGAGTGGCGGCTCGACCCCGACGAGATGGAGGCGTACCTGCGCGACTACTTCCGCACCGATGCGTGGGACGTGGTCGAGCGGCCGCCGCCGGGCACCGACGTCCACTTCGTCCGGGCGCTGGGGTCGAGCGTACTGGGTGGGGACGCCGCCGCGCGGATCCGTCGAGCGGCCCGGGACGGTGCCCGCCGCCTGCGCGATGCGGGGCGCGTCTTTCTGCACGAGGTGGACGGCGGGCACTGGGTGAACACCGAGAACCCCGACGCCCTGCACGAGGTGCTGGCCGCGCGGCTACGGTGAAGAGCCCCCGCGCCGGGGTCGGCGCGGGGGCTCTTGGAAGGTGCGTGAAAACGCCGCTGCTAGTGGTAGATCTGGAAGCCGAAATTGAACGAGCGCGGGTAGCCCAGGAACACCTCGGCATCGTCGGCCTGGTGGTTCCAGCGGCCCGCCGCGCGCTCGGCGTCGTCGCGGTAGGCGTTGAACCGCGAGTTGTCGGTCGCGTCCTGGATGTAGATGTCGTCGAAGATGTTGAAGCCGTGCAGGAACAGCTGCACGTTGCCGCCGAAGGGCGCCGACAGCTCTTCGGACAGCCGGTACGACAGGTTCAGGTCGAAGACGGTGTAGCCCGGGGCGCGCCAGGACTGGGTGCTGGCGTCGGCGTCGCTGGTGCGCGAGAAGGGGTCGAAGTTGGCGTAGTGCTTGCCGTACGTCCTGCCCAGCAGGCGCATGTACAGGCCGCCTGTCGGGAACACCGAGATCGCGTAGGCCGCCTGGTACTGCGGCGCGTCGCCCACATACAGGTCCTTCACGTAGAAGGTGTATTCGAGCGTCTCGGACTGGCGGTCCTCGGCCCTGAAGGCGCCGTCCACGTTGTCGGTGTACACCCAGTCGCCCAGAGAGATCGAGCCGTCGAACCGCATGTAGCTGGCGGGCTGGTAGGCGGCCTCGAACTCGACGCCCATGTGGCGCGCGTCCATGCCGGCCAGCGCGATCAGCGCGTCCTGGCCCTCGCCGAAGAAGTCCCGCTGGAACCGCCGGGCGCTCCGGTCGTTCCACTGGGTGAAGTAGACGTTGGCGTCGAAGGAAAAGCCCCGGTTGAGCGAGCGGAAGCGCGTGCCCGCCTCGAACGAGGTGAAGCCCTCGTTGGTGGGGTTGTCGATCAGCAGGCCGTTCACGTCGTCGATCGCGCCGTCGAAGATCGGCACCTTCGAGACCAGGCCCACGTTGCCGTAGACCGACCACTCGGGGTTCAGGTTGCGCATTGCGCCGCCCTTGAGCTGATACCCGTTCAGGCCGCCGCTGCTCAGCTCGTGGAAGCCGCCGCTGGTGCCGCGCGTGAAGAAGTCGATGAAGTCGTACGAGATGCGGGAGACCCCGAACATGCCGTAGAAGGAGCCGTCAAGCGACGACTTCTCGGCCTGTACGTGGGCGCCGACCCAGTTGACGTTGTTCTCGTTGTGGTAGTGGATCTTGTCGCCGAGTCGGCGGTTGCCCTGCTCCTCGGTCCAGAAGTCGGAGCTGCAGCCGCGGAAGCAGTCGTTGTAGAAGCTGCCGCCGAGCAGGTCGCGGACCTCGCGGTAGTGCTCGATCGTCGCCGTGCGCCAGTCCACGCCGATCTCGGTCACCAGCTGGTTGTCGAACTCCTTCTGCAGCTTGGAGATGACGCCCACGGTGTTCTGGTTGTTGACCGAGTTGCGCAGGATTCCGAACGACCCTCCGTCGTCGGTGCCCCGGTTGCGCTCGATCGTCGCGTTCCAGTCGGGGAAGCGCTGGCCGTAGGTGTAGTCCCAGCGCAGCGAGCCGTAGGTGCCGGTGCCGCCGCCGGCGCCGCCCGAATAGTAGGCCACCGTGTTGGCGCTCAGTCCGTCGCCCAGGTACGAATACCAGTTCAGGTTCACCTGGGGCTTGTGGAAGTAGTTCTCGCGCTCGTTGATGAAGTTCTGGCTGTGCCTGCTGAAGACGCCCGCGCCGGGCCCGGTGCTCGTGAACTGCCTGCCCGTGTACGACGGATCGACGCCTCCGAAGTTGGGGCTCCAGCGGCGCCCGGCCTCGGTGGAGAAGTAGTCGAGCCCTGCCGGATCGTAGTCGCTCAGCGAAGCCGCGAAGTCCCTGCTCAGCGTGGCGATGTTGAGCCTGTAGAGGTTCTGGCCGTGGCGCTGCGGCGCGCCGATCGCGTAGAGCTCGACCACGTTGTTGTCGCTGAACCTGTACTGCGACGCCGCGTAGTACGCCCATGCGTCGGTCCAGACGCCGTCGATGAGCCCGTCGCCGGTCTTGCGGATGCCCGAGAGGGTCATCGCGAATTTGCCGATCGGGCCGGTGGACGCGGTCATCGTGGTCTTGAGGAAGTTCCCCGACCCGAACTCCTGCTTGAGGATGTAGCCGGGGTTTTGGGCGCTGGGATCGGTGATCACGTTGAGCGTCCCGCCGATCGACGGCGTGGCGAGATTCACCGCGCTCAGGCCGCGCTGCAGCTGGATGCTGGTGGCGGCGTCGCCGACACCGTCCCAGTTGGACCAGTACACCCAGCCGTTCTCCATGTCGTTGACCGGCACGCCGTTGATCATCACGGCGGTGTGGCGCTGGCTGAACCCGCGCACGTTGACGCGCGCGTCGCCCGCTCCGCCGCCCTGCGCGGTCGAGTACACCGACGGGGTGATGTTCAGCACCAGCGGCAGGTCGCGCGAGCCGAGCTGGGCCTGGATCTCGGTCTTCGTCACGTCGGTGAACGCCACCGGCGTGCGGCGCTCCTCGGCCCGCTCGGCGAGCACCTCGATGCCGCCCAGAGCCACGGCGGTGGGGGTGAGCGCGAAGTCGAGCATGGCGGTGGCGCCGGCGTCCAGCCCGACCTGCTGGGTCGAGGCGGCGTAGCCGATCACCTGGACAGAGACGTCGTAGGTGCCGGCCGGGATGCCGATGATGTTGTAGCGTCCGTTCTCGTTGGTCAGGCCGCCGTACTGCGCCCCCGTGACGGTCTGGGTGAGCACCACCTGGGCGCCGCTCAGTCCGGCGCCGTCGGTCGTGACGGTTCCGGTCAGCGTGGCGTTCTCCTGGGCGCTGAGCGGCAGCGCCAGAAGCAGCAGGGCGAGGATCGGATAGAGTCGTTTCATCTGTTGAGCTTCTCCTGATGGGTACTGATGGGCGTGTGTTCGCGTGCGGGCCCGTTCCCGCTCGCTGAGTGGCTGGACTGGCCGGTCCGGCCCCTCACATTAAGGTAGGATGCCGGAAGCCGTTGGGACAGTCGGCGCCCGTGGGCGGGTGCGTCGACGGGCGGGCACGCGCAGCCCCGGTCTGGACACCCGTCGGGGCGAATCGTAGAATCTTCGCGGCACCGTCCCACGGCGAGTGCGGCACCGTTCCACAGGCACCGTCCCACAGGAGGAAGGATGATTGCAGTTGAAGGGGTGACGAAGCGCTACGGACCCATCGTGGCGGTCAATCGCGCCAGTTTCGAGGTGAACCGGGGAGAGGTCGTCGGCTTCCTGGGGCCCAACGGGGCCGGGAAGACGACCACGATGCGCATGCTCACCGGAACGCTCCAGCCCGACGAGGGCGCGATCCGGTTCGACGGCGAGCCGATCGCCGACCGGCTGACCGAGGCGAAGGCCCGGGTGGGGTATCTGCCCGAGGCCAACCCGCTCTACGACGACATGCTGGTGTGCGAGTTCCTGGAGTACGTGGCCGGGCTGAGGGGCATGGCCCCCGCCGCAGCCCGGGGCGCCATTTCCGATGCGGTGGACGAAACCGGCCTGGCGGACGTTTTCTTCCGCCCCATCAGCGAGATCTCGAAGGGGTTCCGGCAGCGCACCGGGATGGCCGGGGCCATCCTTCATCAACCGGAAATCCTGGTGCTCGACGAACCCACCGAGGGGCTCGACCCCAACCAGCGCGTCGAGATTCGCAAGCTGGTCAGCTCGCTGGGGAGCGAGCGCACCGTGATTCTGAGCACGCACGTGATGCAGGAGGTCGAGGCCACCTGCGACCGGCTGCTGATCATTTCGAAGGGCGCGATCGCGGCCGACGGCACGGTGGCCGAGCTGATGGACGCGGGGCGCGGGATTGCCAGCTACACGGTCGAGGCCGAGGGCCAGGGGGTGACCGAGGCGCTGTGCGGGCTGCCCGGCGTGGCCGACCACGCCGCTTCGGAGGTGGACGGCCGGGTGCGCGTGAGTCTGGAGGCGGACGGCGAGCACGAGCTGCGGCCCGAGATCTTCCGGATGGCGACCGAGCGCGGATGGGTGCTCTGGGAGCTTAGGCGCGAGCGGGCGACGCTGGAACAGGTGTTCCGCGAGCTGACGATGGACGCGGCGGGCGCTGCGCCGACCGAGGGGGAGCCTGCCGAGGCCGTGCCCGGAGCCGCCGAGGCCGAAGCCGCGCCGGAGCGAGAGGAGGACGGGGAATGAACGGGAGACAGGTTCTTCTCGTGGCGCGCCGCGAGCTGCGCGGCTTCTTCGACCAGCCGACCGCGTACGTTCTGGCCGTGGCGTTCCTGGGGCTCGGGCTCTACCTGGCGTTCCGGTCGCTCTACGCCATGTCGGTCGCCTCGCTGCGTCCCTTCTTCGACCTGATGCCGTGGCTGCTGGTGGTGTTCGTGCCCGCCGTGGCCATGAAGAGCCTGGCCGAGGAGCGGCGCAGCCACACGCTGGAGTGGCTGGTGGCCCAGCCGCTGAGCGAGATCGAGATCGCGCTGGGCAAGTTCCTGGGCAACTGGCTCTTCGTGATGATCGCGCTGGCGGGCACGCTGCCCATGGCGATCGGGGTGCTGGCGGCTTCCGAGGCGGACCCGGGGATCATGCTGGCGCAGTACTTCGGCGCGGCGCTGCTGATCGCGCAGATGGTGGCGATCGGAGTGTGGGCCTCGTCGATGACGCGCAACCAGATCACCGCCTTCATCCTGGGCGCGTTCATCTGCTTCGCGCTCGTGCTGATCGGGACGCCCATCGTCCAGATCGGCCTGCCGCCCACGATCGCCGCCTGGGCCGGTCAGCTCTCGGTGATCAGCCATTTCGAGAACGTGGCGCGGGGGGTCGTCGACCTGCGCGACCTGCTCTACTTCGGGTCGACGTGCGGGCTCTTCCTGCTCCTCGCGGTGGCGGCGCTCAGCCAGGAGCGCCTGAGCCACAGCGGCGACGCCTTCCGACGCCTGCGCCTTGGCACCGGCGTGATCGCGCTGGCCGTGCTCATGCTCAACCTGCTGGGCGGCAACGTGCGGGGGCGCCTCGACCTGACGCGCGACGACCTCTTCACGCTGTCCGACGGCAGCCGCGAGATCCTGGGCCAGCTCGACGACGTGGTGAACCTGACGCTCTTCGTGAGCGACGACCTGCCCCAGGAGATCCAGCTGATTCTGCGCGACGTGCGCGATCTGGTGGCCGACCTGCGCGGCGCCTCGAACGGCATGCTGAACACCGCCGAGGTCAACCCCGACGACGGCGAGGACCAGGCCGAACAGGCGTCGTCGATGGGGGTGATGCCGATCGAGTTCAACGTGCTGCGCGACGACGAGCTGCAGGTCAGGCGGGGCTACTTCGGCCTGGCCGTGACCTACGCCGACGAGCAGGAGGTGATGCCGGTGGTCGACCGGGCCGACGACCTCGAGTTCCGGCTCGTCTCGGCGATCGCGAACATGACGGCGACCGAAAGGCCCACCCTGGCCTTCATGTCGGGCTTCCAGGCCAAGGAGTCGTTCCAGTACCGGGCGTTCCGCGAGAGCCTGGCCGACCGCTACAACATCGCGACCGTGGACCTGGAGGTCGACACGCTCGGTCCGCCGACGGTGCCGGACACGGTGGACGTGCTGGTGGTGGCGGCGCCGGCCCAGCCCGTGTCGGCCATGGCGGCCCGCGCGATCGACGGCTACCTGGACGCGGGCGGCGCGGCGCTGCTTCTGCTCGAGCGCCACACGATCAACCCGCAGTCGCCGATGTCGATGCCGGTCACGACGGGGCTGGAGGACCTGCTGGCCACGCGCGGGGTCGAGGCCTCGGACGAAATGGTGTTCGACCTGGCCTCGTCGGAGCGCGTGCAGGTGCCGCAGGGCTTCTTCAGCGTGATCCGGCCCTATCCGCTGTGGCCGATCGCGTTCACGGGCGGCGACCACGCGGTGGTGCGCGACCTGGCCAACGCGACCTTCGGCTGGGCGGCCCCCTTCGCCTTCGACGAGAACAACGCCGCCGTCGCGCCGCTCTGGACCACCACCGAGGGCGGCGGCACGCAGCCCGCGGGCGCGATGATCGACCCGAGCCAGCAGTTCGCGACCTCGGAGGACGAGCTTGGCGTGCACACCCTCGCGGTGGCGATCGACCCGAGCTTGGCCGACACCGAAGACCAGGCCGCCGAGGCCGCGGAGGAGGCGCCCGCCGAAGACGGGGCAGCCCCGGCCATCGCGGGCCCCATGCCGGGCGGGCGCATCGTTGCCGTGGGCGACGGCGACTTTCTGGAGGACCGCTTCGCGCAGGCCAACTCGCAGAACGTGATCTTCGCGGCCAACGCCGTCGACTGGCTGGCCCAGGACGACGCGCTGATCGGCATCCGCTCGAAGAACCGCTCGCCGCCGGCCCTCGCGTTCGAGTCCGACACCGGCAGAAACGCCCTCAAGTGGGGGTCGCTGGTCGGCGTGCCGCTCCTCTTCATCCTCTTCGGATTCGTGCGGGTCACCCAGCGCGCAACCCGTGCGGAGCGCCGCTGGAACGAAGGCGCGCAACCAGGCGCTGCCGAGTCTGCAAATGGGGAAAGCGAGGGCGGACGATGAGCGAGAGGACTTTGCGCTTGGCGCTGTACTGCCTGGTCGGGGTCACGGCGCTGTATGGAGCTGTGACATTTCTGCGCGGCGGCGACGGCGGATCCGTGGCTGCGGACTCGGCGCTGGCCGCTGCGTTCGGCGCGATGGCGGGCGAGTCGCAGACCCGCTTCGAGATCGCCGGGCCCACCGACACGCTGCACCTGGCCCGAGACGTCGAAGGCTGGACGGTGAACGGCTTCGAAGCCGACTCGGGCGCGGTGTCGCGCCTTCTGCGCGCGCTCGACGAGGTGGAGGTCGCCGCCGTGGCCGCCACCAACCCCGCCAACCACGGTCGCCTGGGCGTCACCGCCGACAGCGCGTGGACGCTTGCCGCCGGCGACGGCGCGACCGTGCTGCTGGGCAAGACCGGCAACCGCTTCCGCACCGCGTACGCCCGGCTGCCGGACGAGGACGTGGTGAGCCTGGTCGAGGGGGACCTGCGCGCTGCCGCCGCCCGCCCGCTCTTCGACTGGCGCGACAAGATGATCGTGCGGGTCGACACGGCAGCCGTGGCGGGCATCACGGTGGTGCGCGACGGCGCGACCACGGCGTACGAGCGCCAGGACTCGGCCTGGACGAGCGGCGGCGAAGAGGCCGACGAGACCACCGTGCGCAACATTCTGCAGGAGTTGGCGAACATGCGGGCCAGCGGGTTCGCGCCCGAAGACGCCGAGCTTGCGGGCGAGCCGGAGCGCACGGTGGTGGCCGTGGACGCCGACGGCAACGCGCTGGCCTCGCTGGGGCTGTCCGAGGGCGACGGGAACTTCCGGGTGACTTCGGCCGACAGCCCGTACACGTTCGAGATCCCGACGTTCCGAGCGGACCGGGTGGCGCCCGGGCCACCGGACGAGGAGTAGCGGAGACGGCCATGGCGGCATTTTCCCGCAGCCAGGATCCATACGACGCCGTCGTCGTCGGTTCGGGCGCCGGGGGCGGGATGGCCGCCTTCATCCTTGCGACCTCGGGCCTGCGGGTCCTGCTCCTCGAAGCGGGGCGCGACTACGACCCGATACGCGAAACGCCGATGTTCCAGATGCCGAAGGATGCGCCGCTGCGGGGCGCGGCGACGCCCGAGAAGCCGTTCGGGTTCTACGACGCCACTGTGGACGGCGGCTGGCAGGTGCCGGGCGAGCCCTATTCGGTGGCCGAGGGGTCGGAGTTCATGTGGTGGCGCTCGCGGATGCTGGGCGGACGCACCAACCACTGGGGCCGGATTTCGCTGCGCATGGGCGAATACGACTTCAAGCCGCGTTCGCGCGACGGGCTGGGGTTCGACTGGCCCATGTCGTACGAGGATCTGGCGCCCTACTACGACAGGACCGAGTCGCTGATCGGCGTCTACGGGTCGAACGAGGGGCTCGAGAACACGCCGAACTCGTCGCCCGGGGTGCTGCAGCCGCCGCCCCGGCCGCGCGGCTACGAGCTGCTGACGCGGAAGGCGTGCCGACGGCTGGGGATTCCGGTAATCCCGTCGCACCTGGCGATCATGACGCAGACCCAGGACGCCGACCGGCTGCCCGGCGAGCTGTTTCCCGACAACGAACTCGCGCGGCGCGTCACCGCCGACTCCATGCGAGGCCGGGCCGCCTGCTACTGGGCGACCCCGTGCGGACGCGGCTGCTCGATCCGCGCCAACTTCCAGTCCACCACGGTGCTGCTGCCCCCCGCGCTGGCCACCGGCAACCTCGACGTGCGCACGGGCGCGATGGTGCGCGAAGTGACGGTCGATTCGCGGGGGCGGGCCACCGGCGTCCACTACATCGACAAGGCCACGCTGGTCGACGAGTTCGCCGCGGCGCGGGTGGTCGTGCTCGCCGCGAGCGCCTGCGAGTCCGCGCGCATCTTGCTGAACTCGAACGGCGGCGGCTTCCCCGACGGGCTCGGCAACAGCTCGGGGCTCGTGGGCAAGTACGTCATGGACACGGTCGGCGCGGGCGTCTCGGCCCACATTCCGGCGCTCCAGTCGCTGCCGCCCCACAACGAGGACGGTGCGTCGGGCATGCACATGTACATGCCGTGGTGGCTGTACGGCGAACAGCTTGCCGGCCGCCTGGACTTTCCGCGCGGCTACCACATCGAGTTCGGCGGCGGTCGGCGCAGCGCGCCCGGATTCGGCGCGTTCTCGGGCCTCGAGCCGCTGACGCGCGGAAGCTACGGCCAGCGCTTCAAGGACGACTGCCGCCGCTACTACGGCAGCTTCATCGGCTTCGACGGCCGCGGCGAGATGATCCCCAACGAGGACTGCTACTGCGAGATCGACCCCGACCGCGTGGACCGCTACGGCATTCCCGTGCTCAAGTTCCACTGGAAATGGGCCGACCACGAGCTGCGCCAGGCGGTGCACATGCAGCAGACCTTCGCCGAGATCGTGGACGAGATGGGCGGCCAGGTGCTGTCGACCGTCCACACCGACGGCGCGCAGGCGATCTCGAAGGGCGGCCAGATCATTCACGAGGTGGGCGGCGCGATGATGGGCGACGATCCGCGCACGTCGGTGCTGAACGAGTTCTGCCAGTCGTGGGACGTGCCCAACCTGTTCGTCGCCGACGGCGCGCCGTTCGTGTCGAACGCGGACAAGAACCCCACCCTGTCGATCATGGCCATTGCGTGGCGCGCCAGCGACTACATCGTCGAGCAGCTGCGGCAGAGGAGCATATAGTGGGCGACGACACCATTTCGCGGCGCGGCGCGCTCAAGGTCATCGCCGCGGGCGCGGCGCTGGGGGCGGCCGCGTCGTGCGCGCCCGAAGACGCGGCCCGGTCCGCCGAGTCCGCCCACGAGGCCCTCTCCGGCTTCGATCCGCTGCCGCCCAGCAACCCGCTGGCCGCCGGCACCGCCGCCGACCCCGACCTGCTGGCCCCCGTCGTGCCCTGGGAGATGCTGCTGACCGACGACGAGATGCGTCTGGTGGCCGCGCTCGCGGACGTGATCATTCCTGCGGACGAGCGGTCGCCCTCGGCCAGCCAGGTGGGCGTGCCGGACTACATCAACGAGTTCGTGTCGGCGCCCCGCCACGCACAGCAGCTGACCCAGCTGCGCGGCGGCCTGGCGTGGCTGAACCGCGAGGCGCGCGAGCGCTTCGGCGCGGCGGACTTCCCCGCGCTCGGTGTCGAGCAGCAGCACGAGATCTGCGACGAGATCTGCTTCGAGCCCGACGCGCCCGCCGAGCTAAAGCCGCAGGCCCGCTTCTTCGACGCCTTCCGCGACATGGTCTCGACCGGCTTCTGGACCACCGAAGAGGGCATGGACGACCTGGGCTACGTGGGGAACGTCCCGCTACCCAGCTTCGACGGCCCGCCGCCCGAGGTGCTGGAACAGCTGGGGCTGTCGGGCGAGGACCTGGTGTGAGGTTGGCGGCGCGTGGGGGGTCGGCGGCGCGCGCGGGCTGGCGGGTGGATTTGCGCGCGGCTGCGCACGGGCGCTCGGCGCGGGGGCGCCCGGGGTTCGTCGG